>CAJQNP010000077.1 GCA_905479705.1 uncultured Gammaproteobacteria bacterium | reverse complement strand
CGCTGGTAGTAACGTCGGTTGCCGCGACGCTTGACCGGTTTTAACTGCGGAAACTCCTGCTCCCAGTAACGCAACACGTGTGGCTTGACGCCGCACAGGTCACTCACCTCACCGATAGTGAAATAACGTTTACCCGGGATTGCTGGAAGTTCGTTGTTATTGCTCGCTTCCAGCATATGCCTCTACCCTCGCTTTTAGTTTTTGTCCTGAACGGAAGGTTACAACTCGACGCGCGGAAATTGGAATCTCTTCACCGGTTTTCGGATTGCGTCCCGGGCGTTCATTCTTTTCCCTGAGATCAAAGTTACCGAACCCTGAAAGTTTTACCTGGCGTCCGTTTTCCAGTGCGACGCGGATCTCCTCGAAAAACAGCTCAACCAGTTCCTTGGCCTCGCGTTTGTTTAAACCCAATTCCTCAAACAGCCTTTCTGCCATGTCGGCTTTGGTAAGTGCCATAGTTCTAATCTCTTAATGTTGCCCCGAATTTTTCCCCTAGCTGATCAGTCACTTGCGCAACCACAGCCTCAATATCCTTTTCCGTAAGTGTGCGCGAATAGTCCTGTAGAATCAAGCCAAAGGCGATGCTTTTTCGCCCAGTTTCTATACCTTTGCCGCGATACACATCAAATATAAGCAGTTCCTGCAACAGCTCGCCGGCCGCCGCCTCGATACCGGCCTGCAGCTCCGCCACGCCCAGCGTCTCGTCGACCACCACCGCCAGGTCGCGCCGAATGGAGGGAAAGCGTGAAATGGACCTGAATGCCGCCAGCCTGCCGGCCTGTATGGCAGCAAATTCCAGCTCAAAAACGAAGCTGTCCGCCGACAGGTCCAGCTGACTGGCCAACTGTGGATGGACCCGGCCTATCCAGCCGACAAGGTCCTCGCCACGCTGGATGCGAGCAGACTGGCCGGGATGTAGCGCGGGGTGCCCGGCTGCGACAAAGGCAAATGCACCGGCATCACCCGTCAACGCAAGCAAGGCATCAACATCGCTCTTCAGGTCGTAGAAATCTACCGGCCCGGCCTTGCTGTCCCAGTGTTCCGGCCAGCGCGTTCCGGTGACCACACCGGCGACCATCGTGTCCTGCCGTATCGCACCGCCGTCTGAATAGAATCGCAAGCCGTGTTCGAAAAACCGCAAGCGCGTCTTCTGCCGATTCAAATTGTACTGCACGGCATTCAGCAAGCCGGTCCACAGGCTGGTCCGCATCTCGGCCATTTCAGATGAAATCGGGTTGGCCAGTGGCACCGGTGTCATGGCAGGATTGATCCTGGCCTGCTGCGCAGGATCAACAAAGCTGTAGGTCACCGCCTCCTGGTAGCCGCGCGAGGCAAGTGCGTTACAGACAACATCAATGCTGTTTTCACTCTCGACAAGCGGCTGCACATCCAGTGCACCCTGCAGGATCACACTGGGTAGACGGTTATACCCGTACACCCGGCCGATCTCTTCAATCAGGTCGGCCTCAAGCTCGATATCAAAGCGGTACGTAGGCGACCTGACCTGCCAGTCGTCGCCCTGCGCTTCCAGCGACATACCGAGCCGCGTGAGGATATCGGTCACCTCTTCAGCACTTGGCGACATGCCAAGTACCTTTTGAATTCGCCCGGAGCGTAATGTTATTGGAACGCTCTGCGGTAAATGCTCGACGTGGCTAACGGCAGTGACCGGGCCCGCCTGCCCGCCGGCGTTTTCAAGCAACAGTGTCGTGGCGCGCTCCACTGCACGCAGCTGCAGGTCAGGGTCTACGCCGCGTTCGAAACGATAGGCGGAGTCCGTATGCATGCCGTAGGTCCGCGCACGACCCGCAATGATTTGCGGCGGAAAGAACGCACATTCAAGGAAGACATCCCGGGTGTCATCCTGGATACCCGAATCAATACCACCCATTACACCGGCAATCGCCAGTGCTTTTTCATGGTCGGCAATAACCAGCGTCTCGGTATCGAGCGTGATCTCGCGCTCGTCCAGCAGGGTCAACTGCTCGCCCTCGCGGGCAAAGCGCACCTGGATACCTGATGCCAGCCGGGCAAGGTCAAAGGCATGCATGGGCTGACCCAGCTCAAGCATCACGTAATTTATGATATCGACAACAATACCCAGGCTGCGCAGTCCGCTGCGCCGCAGGCGTTCCTGCATCCATAACGGGGTTGCCGCGCTGACATCGATACCACGTATGACGCGCCCGAGATATTGCGGGCAGGCCTGCGGTGCCTGGACATCGATATCAAGGATATCGTCCACGCTGTGTCCGACCGGATTGATCTCGATCGCGTTGACAGGTGTGCGCAACAGCGTACCGACCTCGCGCGCGATGCCCTCGATGCCGAGGCAGTCGCCGCGGTTGGGTGTCAGATCGATTTCAATAACCGTGTCGTCAAGACCAAGCAGGGCCTGTATTGACTGGCCGGCCGGCGCATCAGCCGGCAGGTTCATCAAGCCGGATTGATCATCCCCGAGCCCCAGTTCGGTCGCCGAACACAACATGCCGTGGGATTCAACGCCGCGCAGCTTGCTCTTCTTGATCCTGATATCAGGAGACAGCCGGGCACCAACCGGTGCCAGTGGATACTTGCCGCCCGCCTCAACATTGGGTGCACCGCAGACAATCTGCAGCGGGTTGTCGTCACCGATACTGACCTGGCAGACCCTGAGCTTGTCGGCATCCGGATGCTTGTCGACCGAGAGCACCTCGCCAACCAGCAGCGCCTCGAGTCCGGCAGCGGCCGGTTCAACGGAATCCACCTCAAGACCGGCCATGGTTAACTGCTCGACCAGTTCCTCCGTGGAGACCGGCGGATCAACCCATTCACGTAGCCATTTTTCGCTAAATTTCATATCGCTATATCGTGTAAAAGCCTTATCGATAACCTGCAGGAGCGTCTTTCAGGCGCTATCGCGGCTACCGGCCGCTTCCGCAACAGGCATGCAACGTGTTAATTAAACTGCTCCAGGAATGCCAGGTCGTTTTCAAAGAACAGGCGCAGGTCATTGACGCCGTAACGCAACATGGCCAGCCGCTCTACCCCCATCCCGAAGGCAAAACCGGTGTAGCGTTCGTTATCAATACCCACCTGCTCAAATACCTTCGGGTGCACCATGCCGCAACCCAGCACTTCCAGCCAGCCACTCTGGCTGCAGACACGACAGCCGTCACCGCTGCACATGACGCACTGGATATCCACCTCGGCAGAGGGCTCGGTAAACGGAAAGTAGGACGGCCGGAAACGCACTGCCAGGTCATCGCGTTCAAAGAAGGCACGCAGGAACTCGTCGATCAGGCCCTTGAGGTTGGCAAAGCTGACATGCTCGTCTACCAGCAGTCCCTCGACCTGGTGAAACATCGGTGTATGCGTCAGGTCCGAGTCGCAGCGGTATACCCTGCCCGGCGCGATAATACGCAAGGGCGGCTGGCGCTCTTCCATGACACGCACCTGCACCGGCGAGGTATGGGTACGCAACAAGGTATGCGCATCAAAGTAGAAGGTGTCGTGCATGGCACGCGCGGGATGATGATCGGGGATATTCAGGGCACCGAAGTTATGATGATCATCCTCGATCTCGGGGCCTTCCTCGACGCTAAAGCCCAGCGGCCTGAACAGTTCTTCGATCCGGCGCAGGGTAAGCGTGACCGGGTGCAACCCGCCCTGCGACTGCCCCCGCCCCGGCAAGGTGACATCAATGGTCTCTCTCGCCAGCTGCGCATCCAGTGCCGCCTTCTGCAAGGTTTCACCACGCGACTCGATGGCTGCCTGGACCTGCTGCTTGATGCGGTTTATTTCCTGACCGGCAGCCGGTCGCTCTTCAGCAGGCAGCGCGCCCAGCTGCTTGAGCTGCTGGGTCAGCAAGCCCTTCTTGCCAAGATAGCGCACCCGCACTTCGTCCAGTGCCGCGGCATCAGCAGAATCGGCAACCGCCTGCAATGCCTGTTGTTCGAGTTCGTCCAGGCTACTCACCTGTTAGCGCTCCTGTATTCCTGTAACTCCGCCCGTTCGGGTGGAGTGGTAGATGGCTGTTAGCGGGAAAACAAAAAAGGGGAAAGGTTTTACCCTTTCCCCTTTTGTCGTGTCTGGTTTCGGTCAGGGGTTAAACCGATAACCCGGCCTTGGCCTTTTCCGCCAACGCACTAAAACCGGCTGCATCAAACACTGCCAGGTCTGCAAGGACCTTCCTGTCGATCTCGATATTGGACTTGTTCAGACCATCGATCATGCGGCTGTAGGACAGTCCGTTCTCACGCGCCGCTGCATTGATGCGGGCGATCCACAGGGTGCGAAACTGGCGCTTGCGTTGACGACGGTCACGGTAGGCGTACTGGCCCGCCTTGGTGACAGCCTGCTTGGCAACGCGATAGATCTTGCGGCGCGCTCCATAATAACCCTTCGCCTTGTCCAGCACCTTTTTGTGCCTGGCGTGCGCGGTAACTCCACGTTTTACTCTTGGCATTACTAACTACCTCTATATGAATTCTTTAAACAAACGGCAGCATGCGACGCACGGAAGCGACATCGGCTTCATGTACCTCGGCCGGCGAACCCAGCTGGCGCTTACGCTTGCTACTCTTTTTCGTCAGGATGTGGCGCAAGTGTGACTGACCACGCTTGAACCCGCCTGATCCGGTCTTCTTGAAGCGCTTTGCGGCACCCCGGTTTGTCTTTAACTTTGGCATTTCCAGTTACTCCAGCAATCTTGAATCAGTAAACAGCCCGTCAGGCTATCTGTTCTTTTTGGGTGCAAGCACCATGACCATCAGGCGACCTTCCATTTTCGGCTCCTGCTCAACCGTGCCGTGTTCTTCCAGGTCCACCTTCACGCGCTGCAGCAATTCCAAGCCCAGCTCCTGATGCGCCATCTCCCTGCCACGAAAACGCAGGGTAACCTTGGTACGATCACCGCTCTCAAGGAAGGCGGTCAGCTTGCGCAGCTTGATATTGTAGTCACCAATATCGGTACCGGGTCGAAACTTGATCTCCTTGACCTGAGTCTGCTTCTGCTTTTTCTTGGCAGTCTGAAGTTTCTTGCTCTCTTCAAACCTGAATTTGCCGTAATCCATGATCCGGCAAACTGGCGGATCTGCATTCGGTGAAATCTCTACCAGATCCAGACTGGCCTCGCTGGCAATCGAGCGAGCCTCTTCGATCGAGACTACACCCACCTGCTCACCTTCCTGGTCGATAACCCTTACTTCAGGTGCAATAACTTTTTCATTAACCCGGTGCTGCGGCTTTTTCGCGGCGATATGCTAACCCTCCAAAACAGTACGGCCGCGGCTCGCAGACTCGGTTTTCAGAGCCTCGGCAAGCTGCTCGATTGGCAGGCTGCCCAGGTCTTCACCGCTTCGCGTGCGCACGGCCACGGTTCCAGCTTCTGCTTCCCGATCGCCGGTAACCAGCAAATAGGGAATGCGTTTAATCGTGTGCTCGCGGATTTTAAAGCCGATCTTCTCATTTCTCAAGTCCGAATTGACCCTCAGGCCCTGATTTTTCAGGGATTCTTCCACTTTTCGGGCATAGCCGGCCTGCTTGTCGGTGATATTGAGGACCACGGCCTGCACCGGGGCCAGCCACAGCGGCAGTGAGCCGGCGTAATGTTCCACCAGAATACCGATAAATCGCTCCAGTGAACCGAGAATGGCGCGGTGCAGCATCACGGGGACCTGTTTACTGCCATCCTCGGCAATATAGTGGGCCCCGAGCCGGCCCGGCATGGAGAAATCCAGCTGGATCGTGCCCAGCTGCCAGACCCGCTCCAGGCAATCCTTCAGGTTGAACTCGATCTTGGGCCCGTAGAAGGCCCCCTCGCCCGGCTGCAATTCCCAGTCCAGCTGCTTTTGTTCCAGTACGTGCTGCAGGGCGGCCTCGGCCTTGTCCCAGAGGGCATCCTCGCCGACACGCTCGTCCGGTCGTGTTGAGAACTTCACACTGACGGCGTCAAAGCCGAAATCGGCATACACGCGGTACAGCAGGTCGATGAAATCGGACACCTCGCCCTCGATCTGCGCCTCGGTGCAAAAGATGTGCGCATCGTCCTGCACAAAGTTACGCACGCGCATCAGGCCATGCAGGGTACCGGACGGCTCGTTGCGCGTGCAGGAACCAAACTCGGCGAGTCGCAGCGGCAGGTCGCGGTAACTCTTCAGGCCCTGGTTGAATACCTGGATATGTGCCGGGCAGTTCATCGGCTTGATGGCGTAGGTACGGTTTTCCGACTCGGTGGTGAACATGTCATCGGAAAACTTTTCCCAGTGACCGGACTTCTCCCACAGCGAACGATCGAGGATCTGTGGCGTATGGATCTCCTGGTAGCCATGCTGGCGCAGCATCTGGCGAATGTAGTCCTGGATGACGAGGTAGACCTGCCAGCCGTTGTCATGCCAGAACACCATGCCCGGCGCCTCTTCCTGGGTGTGGTAGAGGTCCATGACCTTGCCGAGCTTGCGGTGATCGCGCTTCTCGGCCTCTTCCAGGCGTTGCAGGTAGGCCTTGAGCTCTTTCTTGTCGCGCCACGCCGTGCCGTAGATACGCTGCAGCATGGGGTTGCTGGAATCACCGCGCCAGTAGGCGCCGGCCAGTTTCATCAGCTTGAAGCCCTTGCCCAGCAGGGCGGTACTCGGCAGGTGCGGACCACGGCAGACATCGAACCAGTCACCCTGCCTGTAGACCGAGACCTCTTCACCCTCGGGGATGATGTCATCGATAATCTCGACCTTGTAGGACTCGCCGATCTCGGCGAACACCTTCATGGCCTGGCCACGGTCCCACACTTCCCGCTCGATCCTGAGGTCGCGCTTGACGATCTCGTGCATGCGCCTTTCAATCTTCTCGAGGTCTTCCGGGGTGAAGGCCTCGTCGCGCGCAAAGTCGTAATAGAAGCCATCCTCGATTGCCGGCCCGATGGTGACCTGCGTGCCGGGATAGAGCTCCTGCACGGCCTGCGCCATGACATGGGCGGCATCGTGGCGCATCAGTTCCAGCGCCTCGTCACTCTTGCTGGTGATGATCGCCAGCTCGGCGTCCTGCGCAATCGGGAAACTGGTGTCCACCAGCTCGCCGTCCACCTTGCCGGCCAGCGCGGCCCTGGCAAGCCCGGGGCCAATATCGGCCGCGACATCATGAACGGTTACGGTTTGAGCGAATGAACGGGTACTGCCGTCGGGGAGCGTTACTGTAGGCATCTTGTCTCCAGTGGTGACCGATACGAGGGGCCACTTGCGTAGTGAATTGTTGATATTCCCGTAATCGCGGGAATCCTTGAATCTGCAGTGAACGATCGCTCTGGAACAGCCTGAACCATCACACACCCTATAGTGCGGCGGTATTCTAGGGTATATAACCGGACAACACAATTCAGTGTAACTATCCGGCCATCAGGACAGAATCTGGCACACGACGAGCGTACAGGACCACGCACGTCGTTATTGATTTGTAGAGCGCTGCGCTCTACCTTGTTGTAAACACCGGCATGCCGCCGGGATGCAGGCTAGCCATTCTACCCTGACCAGCCCTTGATAAACGGAATCGTCCCTATGCCTTGTGAACTCAGCATTGTCATCCCGGCCTTCAATGAAAGCAGCGGCCTGCCCCATGCGCTGGATACCATCAAGGCTATCGCCGCGAATGCGAGCGACAGCTACGAAATTATCGTTGTTGATGATGGTTCGACGGATGACATGCCCGGCCTGATCAATGCCGCACACGCAAGGACGCCGGAGATAAGGGGGATTATTCTTTCTCGCCAGTTCGGCAAGGAGGCTGCTCTGTACGCAGGCCTGAAACATGCCAGCGGCAAGGCTGTCGTTACCCTGGATGCCGACCTTCAACACCCGCCGGAACTGATACCGGACATGCTGGAACAGTGGCGCAACGGTGCCGAGATCGTGCATGGTGTCAAGCAGGACCGTGGTGCCGATTCACTCATACAGCGATTGACTGCAGCCATTTACAATGGCGTATTTTCACGACTCTCGGGATTCGACCTGCGCGGCAGTTCCGACTTCAAGCTGCTGGACCGCCGCGTGGTTGATGTACTTACCAAGAAGCTACCCGAATCCGGCCGCTTCTATCGCGGATTGAGTGCGTGGGTTGGATACCAGCAGGTAACCGTGCCTTTTGATGTTGCCCCGCGCGAGACCGGAGAAAGGCACTGGGGCGGCCTTGGCCTGATACGCTATGCACTGCATACGGTTACGGCATTCAGCTCACTGCCACTCATGATTGTGCCGGCACTCGGCCTTGTCATGCTGGTGATCGCTGTGATACTGGGTGTTGAAGCGATATTCTCCAGACTGGCCGGCAACTCGATCAGTGGCTTTGCAACACTGGAAATCACTATCCTGTTCGCCGCCAGCATGATCATGATCGGCCTGGGAATCATTGGCCAGTACATGGCGCGCATGTTCGATGAAATCAAGGGTCGGCCCGTGTGCCTGATCAGCCGCTCAATCGGCATGAACAATTCTCCCGGGAACGACTTCTAGATGCGCCTTCAGGGTCTCGTCCCGAATTCCTTGATCGCCCTGTTCGTCCAGTTGTTTTCAGGAAAGTCCCGCGTTAACTGCTCGTAGGCCATGGCGGCACTTGCTGCATTCCCGGCCTGTGTCTGCAACATTACAATTCTGTATAGCGACTCTGCTGCCCAGAAATTATCCGGGTACTCGCGTGCCAGCACGGCGTAGCGATCCAGCGCAGCGCCATGATCACCCGTGAACTCCAGGCTGCGGCCGGCCCAGAATACAGCCTCTGCCTTCTTGCCGGGTACGTGGCGACCGTCATAGGCGCGATCAAAGGCACGCGAGGCCAACGCGTAGCGCTCTTCGGACAACAGTTCATGTCCATGCTTGTAGGTACGTTCGGGGTTAGTCCACCAGGTCCATAGGGACACGGTCAGCGCCACCACCAGGACGATTGTGGTGGACAGGATGCCTGGGCCACGCGCAATGACTGGCGCCGGCGACAAACCCGGCACAAGCAACACCAGGACCAGACCGGCAATGCCAGTCAGCGTAAAGACAAGACCAACCGTGTCCGGCGTAGAGGTTGCATACTGCAGTTCCACGCGTGACTGCTGCGGAACAATCAGCATGAAGGCAGGCTCTGTCAGGAATATTGGCTCAGCCGTCGTGCTTTTCCATTTTGGGTTGTAGGTCATACGAACAACGTGCGGCTGACCCACCGCATCAGTCTCGAAGACCAGCCGTTCCCTGTCCATTTCAAGGACACGCACGGCACCACCCGTCACTGCTCCGGTTTCCAGCCACGTCTGTTGCGGACTGACATAGACCTGCCGCTTGATATAGGGATGCGCCAGCCGGAAACGTCGAAAGGCACTTTCCATCCATTTATCCCGCGTCTTGATCTCGAGCGGCACGTCGACAATATCCACCAGTTGCGACTCCGGCTGTTTCAGCGTCAGCACAAGAAAGGGATCCGGTTCTGACCGAACCTCGAAGCGTGCGTCTTCCCGAAAGCGCTGCTTCATCTGTGTCGACCGAAGCACTAACGTATCGGTATAGAATTCGTTCATGTGCCCGACAGCAGCATCAACCGGGCCCTTGCTTGACGGAAACCGCGATAACGGCGATGACGGTCGATTCGATATCTCGGCCTGCAACTGGTAGATAAACGCGGAGCTGATCGCCGACTCCATGTAGAGACCTTCCAGTACTGGCCGCGTGCCAAACAGGGGCATGGCCTCCACGGTCCGGGTGGATCCCATGTCGTGGTTGTCCGGGTCATGTTCAAATATCACCCGCGGATCCGGCAAGTCGCCCGCCAGGGTGTCGGCCACTGACCGGTAGGCCGGCCAGGTGGACTTGACCTCGTAACCCTCCAGGTTCCAGCGCGCCCAGTTCTCTACTCCCGAGGTGTCCGGCTCCCACCAGGCCATCAGTGCCAGCACGATGCTGCTGGCCCATAGCAGCGACACCGGTACCCGGCGATACAGCAACCAGCCGATACCGGCAGCCAGGGCAACAGCCAGCCCCCACTGCGCATAGGGGAAGAACCGGATATCCGCGAGACCCAGCTGATGGCCCGCATGAAACGTCATCAGGCCAAACACGCAGATACCCAATGGCAGGCCCAGGCCGATCCGCGCCGACCTCGAAATCACGAGTGCAATGACCAGGTAGGGTATTGCAGCCAGCAGGGGCCAGAGCTGCCGGGGCCAGAGTGTCTGCCAGCGCTCGACCCACATGGAAGTATCGTTCGGGATCGTCCATGGAAGGTTGCTCATCAGCGGGATCAGCCAGAAACCCAGCAACAGAAAGGCCAGCGTATGTACCTGCAACACGACCAGCAGACCCTGCCGCCAGTTGCGATACAGCAGCGGAAAAAAGAATGCGCCAAACCCGGCCACCAGCAAGGCATAACCGTGACTGAAGGCGACCACAACCTCCAGTAGGGCAGCAAGTACCCAGAATCGCCCACCACTGGTAATTGCCCTGCCCAGCGCTCCCCAGAAGATCACGGTCCAGAACAACCCCCAGCTATAGGCAAACTCACCGGCCATCTGTGCCATCAGGTTTCCGCCCCAGATGGACGTGCCGGTCGTCAGGACAAACCCGGCGGCACCGGCCGCACCCAGCAGGCGTGCCGCCACCGGCCAGCGCAGCAGCGTGGCCATGGCATAGGTGGCCATTGGCAACATGATGGCCGGCAACATGGCGATCAGCTTGAACGCAATCGGCATACCGACCAGCCCGGACAACGCCACACCAAGCACAAAGGGCATGGGAAAGTAATAACTAAAGGCTGGAAAGCCCATGAAGACCTCCGGCATCCACCCGGAGATCTTGCCCTGCGCCAGCCAGTCCCTGAAGACATTCGCGTACAGAATATGCGACGCGGTATCACCACCCGTCGCCCAGGTCTGCAGGGGCCAGAGGTCTAGCCGGGTATGATCGGCCACCCACAGCGTCAGGCCGGCCACCAGCAACCAGCCAAGGTAGCGAGATAGCGGTGGTTCTGCAGCTGTCTGCGAAGGGGGCGCGGCACGCCTGAATACGGCCAGGGTCCACATCAATGCCAGCAGCGCAACTGTTATCGATGCGAGTTGCAGCCAGTAACCCGAGCGCCACCAGCCATGACGGGGCTTGTCACCCGTGTAGTCAAGCCAGCGTCCCTGCTGGTCAGTGCGAAGCGACCACGGTATCAGCTTGCTGTAATGAATACCCTGTTCACGCCAGTCCAGTCTTGCCAGCTGGGGATAGATTCCACCCGCCGGCGCTGCACGATCCGGTCGCGGTACCAGTCGGAACGACTTGTCCCTCGGTAACAGCGTGGCTACATCCTCCCAAAACGGCACCGCACTCAGGCTTAGCGACACATCATCCGCAGACAGGCCGCTCAACTGCCAGCGCAGCTGCCCGCCCTTGAGGGTAACGTCGGGCGTCCGGGGCGGGGTGTCATGCGGCGGCCCAACAGAATAGTTTGCGGCGAAGGGGTAGCTGTGCCAGCGCCGGTCACCATCCTGGTATTCGAGTGCCAGGAGCAGTTTGTAACTGCCAGGCAGTTTATTTTCCACGTGAAGCTGCAGGCGAAATTCGTGCTGTTCACCTGGCCGCCAGGTGGCGGGTCCTGCCAGCCTGACCACGTGACCTGCTGACTGGACAACCAGGCTGGAGGTAAATACAGCCTCTTCGCCACGCAACTCCAGTAGCAGCGTACCATCCACTCGACGGGCGTTCGCATCCAGGCTGGCCCGAAACTCGAAGGCGGGTGTACCGGACTGGACTGGAAGAGGCCCGCAGAAAGCCAGCAGGACCAGACAGGCAAGCAGCATACGAATACTCACCGGCAAACACCCGAAGGGATACAGGCCAGTCTCATACTGTCGCGCCTTGATAACATTGCAGCCAGTGATTCAGAGGTACCTGTCTTCATTCTGTTAACAGCCGCTTTTTTCGTTCATATAAACGCAGCGTAATGATGACAACCGGTAACAGACCACAGAGAATAAACCAGATCCAGCGGGGCTTGACCTCGGTCGAAACAGTTGTGCCCACCCTGACAAACGCTGTCCCGGCTACACTATAATCACCGCCCTCGTGTTTGTAGCGACTCACCAGGGTGACTGGGTAACGACTGCCGGTTCGCGCTGAATAGTTTTCCAGCGCGAACACAATTGAGTCAGTCGCGCCGGGCGCCAACTCCAGGACAGCATGTTCCCGTGGGGCGGACAATTCATCTGGCAGATACAGCGACAGATCAAGGTTGCGCTTCACGGTACCCTCATTCCGCAGGAAAAAGGTCAGACGCCCCTTCCCTTCTGTTGGTACAGCCGTGGCAACGCCCTGTATCGTGATATCAGGCTTGACTACGGGTTGGCGTTCATAAAAGCCCACGATCAGGGCTGTATAGCGCTGTCCGGCTGCGTCCTTGTAATAGGTTCTTATAACAAACGGGTATCGCCCGGGCGCCTGGAAAAATCCCGTCAGCGGGAACTCCGCCGATACACTCTCGTCAACTCCGAGCTTTTGCCGTGTAGCACCCGCGAAGGAACTGCCTTCAACGTCGACCGCTATCTGCACGGCATGCGCAGGAACATCACCGCGATTTTCCACCGTCACTGCCAGCACGGATTCTCCCGCGGTCGTAGTCAAAGAGTAGCGCGTGGCCATGGTGATTGACCCACCATGTGCGCTTGTCATGAAAAGCAAGGCGACCAGGGCAGCGGCTGTCCACTGATATCTATACACCATTTTCGTAACCAAGCACCCCGGGCAGCGAAGTAGGAATCCAGGAATCACAAACAAGTCCGGCATCAGATGATCGCGATATAAAAACAGCAAGGCCGGTCCCGGTCAGTTTGCATGGTGCCGCCTGGTTGTTGCATCCGTCGCATCCGGCTCCTTTAGCAACAGCATGAACGCACCGGGCAAGGTACAGGACCACAGCACCAGTAAATAGGCCATCGACAGGGCGAGTACCGAGGCTGGTTCAACACCGAGCGGTAACAACAGTGTCATCATCGCACCTTCCCGTGCACCCAGCCCGCCCAGCGAAATCGGCAGGCTGGCAACCAGAAACACGAGAATGAGCACGACCACGAACTGAAAAACCGGCAGGTCCACACCAAGACCGGGGGCCAGCAGGATGAACACGATCACCACCAGCAACTGGTTCAGCACAGACAGTCCGAAGGCTCCCAGGATCAGGCCGGGGGCATCCCGGTAACGTGGAAAACACTCCAGAATTGAATGTATGCGCGGCCAGCGGGTGCCGAAACCACTGTCAATATAGCGTGCACAACGGGGCAATGCAGCCAGCATGAACACTACCAGCAGGATGACCAGGCTCAAGCCGAAGACGCCTGCAGCCAGGTTGTTCTCGAATTCCGCAGGTGCAAAGATGAGTGCGAACAGACCCATGCTGATTATGGAGGCCAGGCCGAGGACCCGGTCCACGAACGCCGAACTGACCAGCGCACCGCCACGCATACCAGCGGCGTACAGGCGTGCCGTACGTGCAATATCACCTCCATAGACTGAAGGCAGCAGGTTATTGTAGAACACACCGAGATAGTAACTTGGCCAGACCACGCGGAACGGGATAGGGCCGCGCAGGTGTTTGAATAGCAACCACCAGCGAACACCACCGGCCACAAATGAGAGGAAATGCAGTGCGATTGCTGCAACCAGCAACAACGGATTGATACCCGACAGCGCACCGCGCACCTGTTCGTAGTCAAAGTAGCGGGATAACCACCACAGGCATCCTGCCGTAACCAGCGCCTTCAACAGAAACACCAGGAT
>CAJQNP010000076.1 GCA_905479705.1 uncultured Gammaproteobacteria bacterium | reverse complement strand
GCCGTGACATCGGCCTGCAGCAGGGTGGTACCGGCGAGTGCGGCCTGCACGCCGGCATCGGAAAAAGTGTAGTCCTCCATCTTCAGGCAGTAGGTGCACCAGTCCGCGTAGAAGTCCAGCATCACCGGCTTGCCGGCCGCGTTACTTGCCTGCAACGCCTGGTCGAAGTCCTCGACACTCTTGATGCGCTGGAACTGCAGGTGCTGGGAGGCATGCGTGGCCGTACCATCTACGGCCACGGCCGTATTGATATTTCGTAGCGGGTTGAACGGGTCGCGGGCACCGGTTGCGGCACCGATCATCAGGATCACACCGTAGATCAGCATGGCGATACCCAGTCCCTTCCACAGGCGGTGCCAGCCGGGGGCCTCCTCGGGCAGGGCGTCCAGTGCGCGCATGTAGATCGCCGGAATGATCAGTAACAGTGCCCACAGCATCAGCGTGACAGGGCCCGGCAGGATTCGCTCCAGCATAAGGATGGCGACGCCCAGCAGGACGACACCGAACACGGCCCTGACAGTGTTCATCCAGACACCGGCCTTCGGTAGCAGCTTGCCACCGGAGGCGCCGATCACGAGCAGCGGTGCACCCATGCCATTGCCAAGCGCAAACATCGCCAGTGCGCCGGTGAGGTAGTCGCCGCTCTGGCTGGTATAGATCAGTGCGCCGATCAGCACCGGCCCGGCGCAGGGGCCAACGATCAGTGCAGACAAGACGCCCATGATGGCCACCCCGAGCAGGGTGCCGCCCTTCATGCGGTTACTGGTATCGCTGAGTTTTGCCTGTAGTGAAGCGGGCAGCTGCAGGTTGTAAAAACCGAACATGGACAGCGCCAGTGCGACGAACACCAGGGCAAAGAAAATGAGGATCAGCGGATTCTGGAAAAAGGCCTGCACGCCGGCGCCCACCTGTGCGGAGACCACACCGATCACCGCGTAGGTCAGGGCGACCGCCTCGACATAGACCAGTGACAGGAAGAAGGCCTTGCCGGTCGTGACCTGCTGTCCCTGGCCCACGATGATGCTGGAGAGGATCGGGATCATCGGGTACATGCAGGCCGTGAATGCCAGCAGCACGCCGGCGGCAAAGAAGAAGATCAACGCCCACAGCAGGCTGCGCTCCTGCAACACGTTGGCAAAGTCATCCTGACTGGTCGAGGTCAGTGAGGACTCCGGGTTCGGGGATGCAGCAGGTGGCACCAGGGTCGTTGTGGCTGCTGCCGCGGTTGCAGCACCTTCTGCAACCGCGGGTAGCGCGACCTGCAGCTGCTTCTTGATCGGCGGGTAACAGATGCCCTTCTCGGCACAGCCCTGGTAGCCCAGTTGGACCGTGATGTCGCTGGCCGCGCTGGTGGTGCGCTGCAGCGGCACACGTGCGCGCACCTCGTCATAGTAGACCTGCACCTCGCCAAAGAACTCGTCGTGCTTGACCTTGCCCTCGGGGAACTCCGCCGTGCCCAGGGTGACACCGCTACCGTCCACCAGTGTGACGCTGAACTTGTTGCGGTACAGGTAGTAGTCCTCGGCAATCAGCCAGCGAACCACCAGCTCCGTAGGTGACTCGACCAGGATGTCCGGCGAGAAGGCGATGTCCGGATCAAGAAACTCGTCCTCGTCATTGCCAAGACCGAGGTTTTCGCTGAAGGCGGTCAGCGCCTGCAGCGCGGCGCTGGCGGGTTCGCTCTCGGCTGCAGCGACGGCAACGGGTTGCAGCGTTATCTTCGCCTGCTGCGTGTGCGGCGGGTAACACACGCCGATATCGGCACAGCCCTGTGAAATCGCCTTCAGCTGGAGTGTGTTGGTGCCTTCGCCGCTGCGCGTAACCGGGATGGTCGCGCTAACCTGGTCGCGGAAGACGGCAATCTTGCCGAAGAATTCATCGTCCTTGATCTTGCCCGCCGGCAGCGATGCCTCGCCGAGTTCCATGCCGGGCGTGTCGGTACTGAAACGGATGCGATCACGGTACATGTAGTAACCGTCAGCAATGTCCCAGGTCACCTGCAGTGTGCTGTCATCCACGCTGCTGATGTTGATGGCGAAGGCCTTGTCCGGTTCGAGCAGTTCATCCTCGAGGCCGTCGATCTCGTCCAGCGCGAGCGCGTTGCCTGCCATCAGCAGCAACAGGCAGAGTAGTGCGGAGACTGAAAACAGGTTTAAAGTAGGCTGCTGTCTATCCATTTCAAATAATTGGCCTGACCAGTGTGAATTGGGACTGCGATGATTTCCGGAAGTTCGTAGGGATGCAGGGCAAGTACTGCATCCTCCAGTTGCTGCCAGACGTGATCGCTCGTCTTGAAGATGAGCAGGACCTCTTCATCCCGCTCGATGGCGCCTTGCCAGCGATAGACCGACTGCACGGCCGGAATAATGTTGACGCACGCGGCAAGTCGCTGCTCTACCAGTGCCTCGGCAATGCGTGTGGCCGTGTCCTGATCGGGCACCGTGCACAGCCCGATTCGCGGCTCGGTAAGCATGACATGAATATACCGGACTCTTAAATAAAACGTTAGTTTGCTAAGGGCATACCAGTGTGTTTACGACCGTCATTCCCGCGCAGGCGAGAATCCAGTATTCATGTGCCCAGTCAGTCCAGTGTTGTAGGAGCGCTTTTCAAGCGCGATTCGCGGCTGCAAGCCGCTCCTACAGGCAAGTCATACCCCGCTGCGACTATCCATTTAAGGTTCATTCCTGGCTGGTGGCGCAGGGCCACCTGCATGGTCAATCCCGGCGAATTCGGTTATGTTGCCCGCATGAACCCGTTCCCCGTCCTGCTGTTGCTGTTCCTGCTGGTCCCGCTCATCGAGATCTACGTCATGATCGAGGTGGGTGGTGTGATTGGCGCCTTGCCCACGGTGTTGCTGGTGGTGCTGACCGCCGTGGCCGGGGCGGCGCTGGCGCGCATGCAGGGGCTTGCGACCCTGCAGCGCCTGTAGGCGACCCTGGCCAGGGGCGAGACCCCGGCCATCGAGATGTTCGAGGGGGTACTGCTGTTCCTGGGAGCCCTGCTGCTGCTGACGCCCGGCTTTATCACCGACCTGATCGGCTTCGCCTGCCTGATACCCGTAACACGGCGTGCACTCGCCTGGTGGGCGCTGAAGCGCTTCACGGTGGTGACGCCCGGCGGGCCCGCCAGGAAGCCACCGGGCGGGCATCAGCCAAGGACGCTGGAAGGGGAGTTCCACCGGGATGACGATTGAATCGCGATAAGGCCTCTCATTTTCGAGGAACTACCTGAAAATCTAGAATAATCACTCTGGTTTTCCCGCTTGTCGAGTGAGCAACCAGCCCCTGAAGGGCCGAATTCATTCGGCCCTTCAACCAGTAGCCCGGATGTAGCGCAGTGGAATCCGGGGAGTCCTCCCGGATTACGTTTTACTTCATCCGGGCTACACTACTTGCTCGATTGCGGGTGGCCGAATGAATTCGGCCCTACAGGGCATTCCTGCCTGATAAACGTTCTCATGTCTTGACACAATCGCCTTCATGACTATCATTGGCACTCACTAGGGGCGAGTGCTAACAATTCACCGCCATTGTGTTCAATAGAGAAGTAACAGCCAGTTTGAAGGAGACCAGTTAAT
>CAJQNP010000075.1 GCA_905479705.1 uncultured Gammaproteobacteria bacterium | reverse complement strand
GCTCATCCCCTTCGCCATCGCCACACCAATCCGGTCACTGAGACGCTGAAAGAAGTCCGGTTTCTCGGTGAACTCGACAATGTCTTCTGCGCCGATGACTTCGCGTGCCACGTAACTGGAACTGCCTATCTTGTCGGCGAGCCCCATGGGTACACTCTCGTCGCCCGTCCAGACAAGACCGGTAAACAGATCCGAACTCTCATCCAGGCGATCACCGCGACCTTCCTTGACGGCATCGATGAACTGCTGGTGAATATTCTCGAGCAGCACTTTCACGTGCTTGACGTCTTCAGGGTTGGATGGCGTAAACGGATCAAGGAACCCCTTGCTTTCACCGGCGGTATACAGCCGGCGTTCGACACCGAGTTTCTCCAGGGTATCGACAAACCCGAAACTGTCCATGCGTACACCGATCGAACCCACGATGCTTGAACCATCGACGTAGATTTCGTCGGCAGCAGAGACCACGTAATAACACCCCGAGGCACACACATCGGTCACCACGGCATACAGCGGTGTATCCGGGTGCAATTCCCTGAGGCGTTTGATCTCGCGATAGATGTAACCGGACTGTACCGGACTGCCGCCGGGTGAGTTGGCACGCAGGATGATGCCCTCTGTATTGTCGTCCTCGAAGGCACTGCGTAGACCGTTAATCACGTTATCGGCACTGGCCTCCGCCTTGTCGGCAATGACGCCACTCAAATCGACCAGCGCGGTATGTTTCTCGGTTACCTTGCTGAGCTCACCCCAGTCCTGCGGCATGTAAAGCAGCAACAGTGTCAGCAGATACAGCGCAAGCAACACCTTGAAGAAGATATTCCAGCGCCGGGTACGACGCTGCTCGTCCAGCGCCGAAAAGGCGAGCCGGTTGATAACATCACGACTCCATTCCTCGCTGCCCATGTCCGCCTTGCTGCTGTCCGATTTCATACCAAGCATTCAGTCACCTGCTGTTGTCAGTTCAATCACGGGCATCTGCAAGCCCTGCTTCAGAGAGCCACATCGGCATATCGGCAAGTCGCTGAAGACAAACCAGTGGGTCATGCCGCTGCAGGCGCTCTTCGGAATGCACCCCCGTACGCACCGCAATCTTACCAGCACCGGCGTTGGTTGCCATCTCCATGTCATATTCGGTATCGCCCACCATCAGCGTTTCCTCCGGGGCCACGTCCAGACGTTCCATGATATCCAGCAACATCTGCGGGTGCGGCTTGGATGGCGCCTCGTCGGCACAGCGCGTGGCGTGGAAGACATGCGTCAGCTCCGTTTCCTTCAATACCCGGTCCAGCCCGCGCCTTGCCTTGCCGGTGGCGACCCCGAGGAAATAATCACGCCGCGAGAAATGATCCAGCACCGCACGCGCATCATCAAACAATTCCGCCGCCTCTGCCTGGAACCAGTGCTTGCGGTAACAATCCACGAAAGCCTGGCGGAACCGGGCATCCCGGCCCGGCACGAGGGTATCGATGGCCTCCTTCAGCCCCAGCCCGATGACGTTCTTCAGCGTATCATCATCCATCGGTTGCAGACCGAGATCGGCAATCGACCCGTGCAGACATGCGACAATCTGCGCCTCGGAATCCATCAGCGTACCGTCCCAGTCAAACACAATGAGTTTTATCTTTTCGGGCATTTCATCCAGACCATAAGTAGCATTCTTCGCCAGTGATAATCACGTCGACTCAAGCCGGTCGATGACAGCCTTCAGGTCATCATCGAGCGGCGCACTGACGGTGATCGTGTCATCGCCTGCACTGTCCATGAATTCCAGCAGGTGTGCGTGCAGAAACAGCCGGCGCAGTCCGTGAGACTTCATTTCGTGATTGAAGTTCTCATCGCCGTACTTGCCATCACCGGCCAGTGGGTGACCGATGTGTGCGCCGTGCACGCGAATCTGGTGGGTGCGCCCGGTCTTCAGTTCAACATTAACCAGGGTCGCATCGGCAAACGTCGACACAGGGCTGAACACACTCACCGCCGCCTTGCCGGTCTCATCAACCGTCACCATGCGCTCGCCACCACGCAGCAGGTTCTTGCGTAACGGTGCCGTCACGGTCTGCTTGCCGCCCTGCCATGCACCGGCCACCAGTGCCAGGTAATGCTTGACCACCGTACCCTCGCGCAGCTGTGCCTGAAAGGCGCGCAGAAAGCTGCGACGCTTGGCCAGGACCAGGCAACCGGACGTCTCCCGGTCAAGCCGGTGGGCAAGCTCGAGGTAAGGTGCATCCGGACGCGCGGCACGAAACGCCTCGATGACACCGTAACTCACCCCGCTGCCGCCGTGCACAGCCAGCCCGGAGGGCTTGTTCACCACCAGGCAGCGGCTGTTCTCAAACAGGATCCGCGCTTCCAGACCGGGAACCGGCCTTGCCTGTGGCTTTGGACTCGTGGAGACCCTGACGGGCGGGATCCTGACCGTGTCACCCGCACACACCTTATACTGGGCGCGAATACGGCCACTGTTCACACGGACCTCGCCACGTCTCAGGATGCGATAGATATGACTCTTGGGCACTCCCTTTAAATAGCGCGCCAAAAAATTGTCTATGCGCTGGCCAGCCTCTTCGGACGAGACCATGACCTGGCGTACCTTGGGGTGGCTGTTTGCCGGTCCCTGACTCATAAGATGTATCTACCTGAAAACGGGTAAGGGATTGTACAGCCTTTGCCATCGCGGTATTACCGCGCTTGTTTGCGGGTATAGACCAAGGTTGATATAGTCCGCGCACGGTTTGGCCGTTGTCGGGTGTGAAATACCTGTACGCCGAACCGGGGATACCCAATTTTTCCGGAGCGGATTGGCTGCATGGAGCGGCTAATAATCTCCAGTATGTTCAGCACACTGCTGTAATAAATATAACCAAACCAGATAAACAATGAACGCCCCCATGAATACCGCACAACAGCAACTGCCGATCTTGCTCAGCTGCCTGTTATCGCTGTTTGGTGCCAGACCGGCACCCGGCCGGCTGCACGGTCCCTTACGGATCCGCCAGGCACTTTGCGTTGTGCGTCATCAGGTTGAGCGTATGAGAGACACCACACATGAAGAGAATGTTAATCAACACCACGCAGCCCGAAGAGCTGCGCGTGGCCATGGTCGATGGCCAGAAGCTCTACGATCTTGATATCGAGGTACCTTCCAGAGGCCAGAAAAAGTCCAACGTATACAAAGGTAAAATCACCCGCATCGAGCCCAGCCTCGAGGCAGCCTTTATTGATTACGGTGGCAACCGACACGGCTTCCTGCCACTAAAAGAAGTCGCCCGCAGCTATTTCAGCGAGTCTGCCCGCCAGGGAAGCGGTCGTCTCAGCATCAAGGACGCACTCTCTGAAGGCCAGGAACTGGTCGTCCAGGTCGAAAAAGAAGAACGCGGTAACAAGGGCGCCGCCCTGACCACCTTCATCAGCCTGGCAGGACGCTACCTCGTCCTCATGCCCAACAACCCGCGCGCCGGCGGCGTGTCACGCCGTATCCAGGGCGAGGACCGCAACCTGGTGCGTGATGCCATGAGCGGGATGAACATCCCGGACGGCATGGGCATGATCGTGCGCACCGCCGGTATTGGCCGCAGCAGCGAAGAACTGCAGTGGGACCTCGACTACCTGGTCCACCTCTGGAGTGTCATCGAGGCAGCCTCGGCAGAGCACCCTGCACCGTTTCTGATCTACCAGGAAAGCAACGTCATCATTCGGGCGCTGCGTGACTACCTGCGCACCGATGTTGCTGAAATCCTCATCGACAGTAGCGAGGTCCATGAAACCGCACGCGAGTTCATGGAACGCGTCATGCCGCACAACCTCGGCAAGCTGAAACTGTACGAGGACACCATTCCGCTGTTCAACCGCTTCCAGATCGAATCGCAGATTGAATCTGCCTTTCAGCGCGAGGTCACCCTGCCCTCGGGCGGGGCCATCGTCATCGACCACACCGAGGCGTTGATCTCCATCGACATCAACTCGGCACGCGCCACCAAGGGCGGCGATATTGAAGAGACGGCGCTGAATACCAACCTGGAGGCCGCCGACGAGATTGCCCGGCAACTGCGCATTCGTGACCTCGGTGGACTGGTCGTCATTGACTTTATCGATATGCAACCGGCCCGTCACCAGCGGGAAGTCGAGAACCGCCTGCGCGATGCCCTGAAGATGGACCGCGCCCGCGTACAGATCGGTCGCATTTCCCGCTTCGGCCTGCTGGAGATGTCCCGCCAGCGGTTGCGGCCCTCGCTGGGCGAGTCCAGCCAGATCGTCTGCCCGCGCTGCACCGGCCAGGGCACCATACGCGGCGTTGAGTCACTGTCACTGTCAGTGCTGCGCATCATCGAGGAAGAGGTCATGAAGGACAACACCCTGCGTGTTGTCGCCCACGTCCCGGTCGATGTCGGCACCTACCTGCTGAATGAAAAGCGTGAACTGCTGGTGAGCCTGGAGGCACGCCACAAGATTGCAGTCATGCTGGTCCCCTCGCCTGCACTGGACACACCGGAGTATGACGTACAGCGGATCCGCAAGGACGAGTCTGCACCCCAGGAAACCACGCCAAGCTATCACATGGCGAAGGCGCCCGCCGAACCGGAGCTGCCGGCAAGCGCAGCCACTGATGCACCGGCCGCCGAGGTCCCGGCCATCAAGTCCGTCAAGCCTGCAGCACCGGCACCTGCGCCGGCACCGGTAGAGAAGACGGCCGCGAAAAAACCGGCCAAACCGGGTCTGCTGAAACGCCTGTTTGGCGGCCTGTTTGATTCCTCCGAGAAGGCGCCGGAACCTCCCGCCAGCAAGGGTTCACAGCAACGCAGCCAGCAGAACCGCCGACGCAGCAGCAGCGACAGCAGCAACCGCGGCGGCAACCGGCGGCGTCAGCAACCCCAGGGAAATCGTCGCAGTGGCAACCGGCCGGCTTCCGGCCAGCAGGGCAGCCAGCGACAGGCCAGCGGCACCCGCCGCCAGGCACGTCCGGAACAGAAACAGGGGACGCCCAAGCCAGCCAGCCAGGGCCAGACTACCGTAGAGACAGACAAGACAGCCTCAACAACAGGCGGTGAACGCCAGCAACCGCAACAGCGGCGCAGTTCACGTCGCGGTCGCCGCGGTGGACGTCGCCGCTCACCCGATCAGAATCGCAATACCGGCAATACGGCAGCCGGGCAGGACAGTAGCCAGGGCAGCACCGAAGGCAACGCCCCGGCTCCAAAACCGGCTGCACAGAACCCGTCCCGCAGTGCAGGCAGCAGCCCGCGTCCGGCTGCTAGCAGTCAGAAGACGGACAATTCGACACAGGCTACACAGGCGACGACAGATTCCAAACCCGGAACGCCTGAATCGTCGGCACCCTCTGCAACGACGGCTGGCCAGAAACCGGTTTCCGCAGGGCCAGCGGCCACTAAAGCGACGCCGGATTCCAAACCCGGGACGCCCGGATCGGCACCCGCTGGCGCGACGGGCAACCAGAAACCGGCTGCATCAGAATCGCAGTCAAGCAAGCCGGAAAAGGTCGCTTCAGAGCAATAAAACAGACTTACAGCCGGTGTTGTTTGCGTATCTCTGCAAGCAACCCGGCTGATGCCTTCTCGATCAGGTCAAGCACCCGCTCAAATCCGGTAGCCCCCCCGTAGTAGGGATCCGGCACCTCGGTGGACTCGAGGTCTTCGGCGTATTCCAGGAACAGCGTCAGTTTTGCTTCATGTTCCGCCGGGCACTTGGAAGCGAGGTCTTGGTAATTGCTGCTGTCCATCGCAATGACGTAATCGAATGCGTGAAAATCATCTGCGCTGACCCGGCGCGCCTTCTGTGTGCTCAGATCAACGCCACGCTTCAGTGCAGCTGCCGAGGCGCGCTCGTCGGGTCGCTCGCCAATGTGATAGGCATGCGTTCCGGCCGAGTCAATTTGAATATATTCCAGCAGTTCATTATCAGCCACGAGGCGCTCAAAAACCCCCTGCGCCGTGGGTGACCGGCAGATATTGCCCATGCA
>CAJQNP010000074.1 GCA_905479705.1 uncultured Gammaproteobacteria bacterium | reverse complement strand
AGCGCACCCGTCGCCGCTACTGCTGAGCCCGAACCGGCTGAACCTGACACCGCAGAAGCAGAAGAGATTCCCGCTGCTGACATGGCACCTGCTGACGTAACTGGCACGGCAACTGATACGGCACCGCCTGCCGAGGCAACTGGCACGGCACCGGCTGAGGCAACTGACACGGCACCGGCTGACACCGATGCAGAGCCTGCGCCTGAACCAGCGGCAGTCGCTGAACCTGTCCCGCTCGTTGCAATCGAAGTCGTCGACACAGGGGCAGCTGCACCGCTGGCAGCAGACGCCGAAGTCGCCATGCCTGAGGAAGCAGGGGATGACGAGAGTGCAGTGACGGCGCCGGCTACCGAGGAGGGCGCGCAACCTGCACCTGAAGCGGCCATCGAGGACTCGCAAGACACAGCCAGTGCTCCATCAGTGGAAGCCGCCGGCATACCTTCCGAACCTGCTGCCAGCGCCGCTGCATCAGCAATGACAGACGTCGCAGAGGAGCAAGCCGCTGCAGAGCCGGTAGAGACCATGGCGGCACCGGCGGTGGAGGCTGCAGCATCGATGGCTGCAGCGGACGACGCGACAGCTGTTACCGACACACAGGCAGCGCCTGCCGATGTTGAACCCGCCACAACGGACACCGCCACAGCTGATAGCAGCGAGCCCGAGACACCGTACAACGTCCTAGCGAAGGCACGCGAGGCCTACTGGTTGCGTGATTTCGCAACGGCAGAACAACAATACAAAAAGCTGACCCAACTGGAGCCGGCCAATCCGGACGGCTATGGCGAACTGGGTAACATGTACTTTTCCCGCGGCATGTGGGACGAGGCAGCAAATGCCTATTACGAGGCAGGTGTACGCCTGCTGGATGAGGGACTGATTGTACAGGCCCGGCAAATGGTCGATGTGATTCGCGGTTTGAATGGCAACCAGGCAGACGAGCTTGACGCGCAGATAAACACAGCGACGACGTCATCACCATAGACAATCAAACAAACTACCATCTTCTTTCAGGGGGACAATCATGATTAAACTGATTTGGAATTTACTGGCGCTTGTCGGTCTGGCACTTGTGGCAGGCGTTATCTGGATAGCAGTGACCCAGGGTTTTGGCATACAGAATGCCAAGGATCTTGCGAACCTCAAGAACTTTGATCCCGAGTCGGCCACTGTCTACGCTGACATGACGAAAACCCTGCTTGCAACCGGTAATGGTGCAGAAGCGACCGTCTGGAAAGTCCCTGTAGCCGAGGATCTGAGTCCGGCCGATGTTGAAGAGGTCATGCGATTTGTGGCCAACGAACACAACTTTAAAAATGTGGGCGAGTTGCCGCTTTCCGAGCAAGTCGCGGCCATGACGGGCGAGGATCAGCGCTTCTGGAAGATCTACATGTTCTGCGATCCACTGACAGCAGCCAAGATGGTCGACTATTCCGATGCCTTCTCGGCCTACCTGCCTTGCAGAATCGCGCTCGTCGAGGACAAGACCGGGCAACTGTGGCTGTATACCCTGAACATGGACATGATGATCCATGGCGGCACTCAACTCCCGGAAGGGCTCTACGAGGAGGCCAACAACGTCAAGAAGATCATTCTGGACATCATGCACCGTGGTGCCGAGGGGGACTTCTAGCGAGAGGATAGCCGCAATACCGGGATATCCGGGTAGATGTCAATGGGGTGTTTTACGGACTGTTTCGATATACTGCACGGCCGAACCAGGTTCTACCCCCAGAGGCACCTCTTAAATGTCTGATCATGAAGGTAAAAAGATAGAATCCATTGTTGCGACTGACGAAGAAGCCATGCCGCAAAGTATGGCGGCGTGCATGGACAAGTTCGCCACGACCTTTGAAGCCAGCGCCAGGCGCTGGGAACTGGTCGTCTATCCCTCGATGCTGGCCTTTATCGTACTGGCCGCCTACGGGTTCTTCCTGATCTATACTTTAACGAGTGACGTGGCCCGTCTTGCAAAGAGCATGGAAACGGTAGTTGTTTCAATGAGTGACGTGTCCGCCAATATGACCGCCGTTTCAGCTAATGTGGGTCATATCTCCGGCAACCTGTCATCGATCGCCAGTGATGTGGGTACCGGCACCAATTCCATGGAGACGATGGTGGTCAAGATGGACAGAATCAATCACAGCGTGGGCGTAATGACGGTACCGATGTACCAGATGCGTGGTGATATGCACCGCATGAATAACAATATACACAACGCCTCCGGACCCATGCAGACGGTTAGCGGGATGGTCCCCTGGTAACGTGTTACTCATGGTATGACGACTCCGGGCAAAACCATCAAGCAACGGCTCAAGAGTCTTGAGCAACACCTGAGGAAGGAAAACCCGGTCCTCGTCGAGGCCGTGCAGACCTACCGCCACCTGGACAAGGTGGGCTATTCACTGGGACTGCTGAACGAGGAACAGTCCTTCGCAACACAAATCTCCTGGTGGCCGATGATCTCGGTGCTGGGCACCTTTTCCGCCGGCAAGTCCACCTTTATCAACCATTACCTCGGTCAGCGACTGCAGTCGACCGGCAACCAGGCCGTCGACGACAAGTTCACGGT
>CAJQNP010000073.1 GCA_905479705.1 uncultured Gammaproteobacteria bacterium | reverse complement strand
GACCGAAGGCGGGATTCGGGTCTTGCTAGCGCATCCCGGCGGGCCATTCCGGGCAGGAAAGGACAACGGTGCCTGGTCGATCCCGAAGGGCCTGCAGGAACAAGGCGAGACGGCACTGCAAACTGTGCGTCGCGAGTTTTGCGAGGAGCCCGGCTCTGCGATCGAGGGAAGATTCATCCCGCTCGGTGAACTGAAGCAGCCAAGCGGCAAGATCACACATGCCTGGACACTCGAGCACGATCTGGACGTCACCCGGATACGCAGCAACACGTTCAGCCTCGAGTGGCCGCGACGGTCGGGGAATATCCGGGAGTACCCTGAGATCGACGAGGGACGCTGGTTCTGCCTCGAGGAATCCAGGCAGAAAATCTCCGCCGGCCAAGCCGTATTCCTCGACCGGTTACTGGAGCACCTGCAGTGACCCGCTTACCTTGCTACGCGGCCAGGGACTGTTTGCGAACAGGCGTTCGGTTTGGCGGAGAATACAACCCCCTGGATGCGACCTAACGGTCCTGAATTCTTGTTGGATTGGCACTGTCCCGCAGAGACGCGGGACAGAGACCAGACTGCTTGGCGGTGGTCACAGTCTGCTGCGAACCAGTCTCAGCCAAATTCCCTGATGACGGGAAATCCACAGGGAATTTTCTCTGCTACCTAGCAATTATCAGCCAGAATCAGCCCGTATCTTACTGTAACAACTTGCATTATTTCATATTTGACAATGGGTATGGAATCCATAACAGGGAATTGTCAGGGAATTCATCAATACCATTAGAACTTTTGTAGTCCAGGACCGAGGACGAATTTGTCATGGTCGGATCAATCCGTTTAACCTGCGCCAAGAGCAGGCACACCACTCCTTGATATCCCGATCAGCTGTGAGCTGTAATGAAATTTATTCGATATCATTTCTGTTGGACATAGGGTCAATCGTAAAATCCGGACAGATACCGGAACAAGGCAGATATCCCTCAGGGAAAACATTGCAGTAATCCAATGGCCAGATTTGGGTGTATAACATCTAAAGACGAAGCCGCAATAGCGCAGACACCATGAAAAAATGGCATCTCCTCAAGGCAGTATTGCTACTAGGGTTAATTCTTGCCCCACCTGCCTCGCTTGCCTTCGAATCGACAGTAGTCTCTACCGAGCATGTGACGGTTACGCTAGTAAGCGAGCAGTCAAACATCGAACCAGGTCAGACATTCTGGATCGGACTGCATTTTGAGCTGATCCCTCACTGGCACATCTATTGGCGAAATCCGGGAGCATCCGGCAGTGCACCGGTTATTCGCTGGACGCTACCAGCGAGGTGGGAAATCGGAGAGGTCCACTGGCCGGTGCCGAAACGCATACGGGTCGGACCACTCTCTAATTATGGCTATGAGGATAGTGTCGTTTTACTCGTACCTGTTCAGGTGCCACCGTCTCCCCTGCTGGCCGACTCGCAGATCATCACTGCCGATGCGGAATGGCTGGTATGTCGTGTAGAGTGCATTCCTGAATCGGGTCTCCTCACCCTCGAACTCGGTAATGCCGGCAACGTTTCCAGCGCGACGGACGAGACACGCGAACTGTTCAACGCAACCCGGGCACTGTGGCCCGAGGCGATGACGCAGGCAGGCAATTACCGCCTGGATGACGACACGTTGGCGATCTCGGTTGCAATGACCGACGCAATTACCCGCAGCCCTGCCGATGTCTGGTTCGCAGCCACGGAATGGGGACCGGTTGATGCCAGCGGCGCGCAACGCTGGGCACACAGCACGACAGGATTTACACTCAGCGTGCCGGCCGGTGATTTGCCTCCCGACGGGAATAGCCCGCTGGAAGGATTGCTGGTAATGGAATCGGTGCGCGATGGCACGATGGCGCAAAGCGGCCATTACGTGCGGCTTGCGGCAGAGCCGCCAGCATCATCAGAAAACCGGGACCTGAGCCCGATGACAGCCCTGGTTTTTGCTTTCCTCGGTGGACTGATACTGAACATCATGCCCTGCGTCTTGCCGGTGCTGAGTATCAAGATACTGGGCTTCGTCAGAGAAGCTGGCGCCAATCAGCAGCGTCTTGCATACCACGGTCTCAGCTACACTGCCGGCGTCTTGTCCTGTTTTACAGTGATCGCCGCCGTACTGCTGGCGTTGCGTGCGAGCGGTGAATCACTGGGCTGGGGATTCCAGCTTCAGTCGCCAGTGCTGGTTACCCTACTGACCTACCTCATGCTTCTGGTGGGACTCAATCTGGCGGGAGTCTTCTCTGTCGGTGGAAAACTTATGAACGCCGGTCATTCCCTGACCGGTATCAGTGGACTCCCGGGTACCTTCGCTACCGGTGTTCTCGCCGCGATTGTCGCAAGCCCTTGCACTGCGCCTTTCATGGGTGCAGCACTGGGTTACGCTATCACACGCCCTGCCCCGGAATCGCTCGCTGTATTCCTCAGCCTGGGTGCCGGCTTTGCCCTACCCGTTTTACTGCTGAGCCTGTTCCCGGCCTGGCTTCAGTTCATCCCCAAACCGGGGAACTGGATGAAACGCTTTAAGCAAGCACTGGCTTTCCCCATGTTCGCCACAGCAGCATGGTTGCTGTGGGTCCTCAGTCAGCAGACCGATACATGGGTCTATGGGGGCGCACTTGCGGGACTGGTGATACTTGCTTTCGTCGCATGGCTTTATGGCCAGTGGACCCCGCGGGGCTGGCGACTCTGGCTGCTCGGCACCTGCACAGCAGCAGCCTTGATGCTGGTCATCGGTCCGATGCTGGCATCTGATCCATCCGCGCAGCCCCGTCTTGACTCCAGCGATGACAGGCCCTGGTCCGAGCAACAGGTACAGGAACTCACTGCTGCAGGGCGGCCGGTATTCGTCAACTTCACCGCAGCATGGTGCATCACCTGCAAAGTTAATGAGCAGCTAGCCCTGTCAACGGACAACACGCGTCAGCTATTCGAAGCCCGATCCATCGCCTACCTTGTTGCCGACTGGACACGGCGGGATCCTGCGATAACGCGCCAGCTGGAACGCTATGGACGCAGTGGTGTACCCCTTTATCTGTTGTATCCACCGGCAGCCGAGCAGCCGGTGTTGCTGCCTCAGCTATTGACTGAAGGCAATATAGCCGAAGCCATCGACAAACTCTAGAAACAGGAGAAATATCATGTTGAAACGATTTTTTCAGATACCACTGATCATCACCGTCTTGTATGCCTGCGGTTCGAGCGCCGCATTGCGGGTAGGTGAGCCCGCACCCGGGTTCGAGGGTATGGACACCGGGGGAAATGTCCATCGCCTGGCCGACTACCGTGGCAAGACCGTTGTACTGGAATGGACCAATCACGATTGCCCCTACGTTCGCAAGCATTATGGCGCTGGCAATATGCAGGAACAGCAGCGTGAGGCCGCAGCGCAGGGTGTTGTCTGGCTATCGATCATTTCCTCGGCCCCTGGCAAGCAGGGCCATGTGAGTCCGGAGGAGTCTGAAGAATTGGCCCGAACACGCAATGCAGCCCCCCGTGCCGTCATCCTCGACAGCGAGGGCAAGATTGGCCGCGCCTATAATGCGAAAACGACACCCCATATGTTTATCATCGACGAAACCGGCGTGCTGGTTTACATGGGCGGCATAGATAGCATCAGCACGACCAACCCGGATGACATTCCACAGGCCACGCAATATGTACGCGTTACCTTGCAGGAACTGGCGGCAGGCAAGCCCGTCAGTACACCGGTTACCAAGCCTTATGGCTGTTCGGTGAAGTACTAGTGAACCCATGACAGATTCACAGGTCTGAAAAGGAACGCTTAGGAGTCAGGCAATGTACAAAGTGACGCGCAGGCGATTTATTCAGGGCACCACTGGTTTACTGGCCATGCATGCCGTGCCAGTGGCGGCAACCTTGCGGAACCCTACCCCACACCAGTCGGCTGGCCCCTTCTATCCCGAGGAACTGCCACTGGATGATGATAACGATCTGACGCACGTTGCCGGACAGGAACAGACGGCATCGGGCCAGATCACTGATCTGAATGGCCGTATCCTCGATCAGAACGGGCGGCCACTGGGCGGTTTACGCATCGAAATCTGGCAGTGCGACATCAACGGCCGCTATCGGCATCCACGTGATTCGAGCGACCGCCCGATCGACCCGGCATTCCAGGGCATCGGGCATACATTCAGCGACAGGCTGGGTCGCTACCGATTCAGGACAATCCGCCCGATGCCGTATCCCGGGCGAACACCCCACATCCACGTGGCGGTATTCCCCGCAGGCGAAAAGCCCTTTACCACCCAGCTCTATGCTGCAGGCGATCCCCGTAACGAGAGTGACTTCCTGTACCGGCGTGTACCTGAAGCCTATCGTCATCTGGTGACAACAGAATTCAA
>CAJQNP010000072.1 GCA_905479705.1 uncultured Gammaproteobacteria bacterium | reverse complement strand
GGCGCGAAGAAGCGCCCCTTTTACCACATCGTGGTAACCGACAGCCGTAAACGCCGCGATGGCGGTTATATAGAACGCATTGGTTTTTTCAATCCCGTGGCAACCGGCGGTGAAGAACGCCTGCGCCTGGATGCTGATCGTGCGGATCACTGGACTGCCAAGGGCGCCCAGTTGTCTCCACGTGTTGAAAAACTCCTGAAGGACAGTCGGGCACAGTAAAGACTTTTCTGCTGTTCGATTGCGTGTCTGAAAAGAAGTGGCAGTCGACAGCCTGAAAGACGATGTGCTGGTGATGGGGCGAATAGCCTCACCCTACGGCGTCAAGGGTTGGGTACGTATCAATACCTTTACAGCCGTACCCGGCAACCTGCTGGATTACTCGCCCTGGTATGTGCAACAGCGGGGCGAGTGGCAGGTCATCGAAGTGCTCGCCGGCAAGCAGCACGGCAAGGGTCTTGTAGTGCACCTGAAGTCGTGTGATGACCGCGATGCGGCGGCGGCATTAACAGGTACTGATATCGGCATCTACCGGAGTCAGCTACCCCCGGCCGCCGAAGACGAGTACTACTGGAGTGATCTTGTTGGCCTGCAGGTCATTACCACAAGTGACCGGGTACTGGGTGTTGTTGATCACCTGTTTGAGACCGGTGCGAACGATGTGATGGTGGTCAAGGGTGAGCAGGAATGCCTGGTCCCCTACATACCGGGTCAGGTGGTTGAGTCGGTTGATCTTGATAACAGCATCATCCGGGTTGACTGGGACCCTGATTTCTAGGCCTGACGACGATGCGCATCGATGTGGTTAGCCTGTTTCCCGGGATGATACGGGAACAGTCGGCATACGGCATACAGGGCCGTGCCATTGAAAGCGGGCTGGTAACGCTGCAGACCTGGAATCCCCGGGATTACAGCGAGGACAGGCACCGTTGTGTCGACGACCGGCCCTACGGGGGTGGTCCCGGCATGGTGATGCAGGTGCAGCCGTTGCGTGCGGCGATACAGCGGGCAAGACAGGACGCTGTCGAGGCGCCGGTAATTTACCTGTCGCCGCAGGGCGAACGTTTTGACCAGGACAAGGCGCGACAGCTGGCCGGCCTGGAACGGATTATCCTGGTAGCCGGGCGTTACGAAGGCATTGATGAACGGCTCATCAGGCTGGAAGTGGATGAAGAATTATCAGTCGGTGATTACGTCCTGAGTGGCGGGGAATTGCCGGCACTGGTGGTGATGGATGCCGTGACGCGCCTGCTGCCGGGTGCACTCGGTGATGCGGATTCGGCGCAGGAAGATTCCTTTATGGATGGCCTGCTGGATTATCCGCACTACACACGACCGGAGGAGATTGACGGGGTGCGGGTACCGGAGGTGTTAACCGGTGGCAATCACAGGGATATCCGGCGCTGGCGTCACAAGCAGGCGCTGGGCAGGACCTGGCAGCGACGTCCGGAGTTACTGGATGCGCTGGAATTGACTGCAGAACAGCAGGCATTGTTAAACGAATTTATCAGTGAGTACGAGTCGGGTAATTGAGTGATCAATAGCCCATTATAAAGAAACCAGAGGATCAGCCATGAGCAACATAATCGCACAACTTGAACAAGAGCAGTTGAAATCGGATGTTCCGGAGTTCAGCCCCGGTGATACCGTGACTGTGCAGGTCAAGGTCAAGGAAGGTAGCCGTGAACGACTGCAGGCATTTGAAGGTGTGGTGATTGCCAAGCGTAACCGTGGCATGAACTCAGCCTTTACCGTTCGCAAGATTTCGCACGGTGAGGGTGTGGAGCGTGTATTCCAGACGCACAGCCCGTCGATCGGTTCCATCAAGGTCAAGCGCAAGGGCGATGTGCGCCGCGCCAAGCTCTACTACCTGCGTGAGCTGTCCGGCAAGTCCGCACGCATCAAGGAAAAGCTCTAGTAAAAAAGGAAATTCCTGCCAGGGCGACGATCGACCAGCGCTCACCGTCAGTCCCGCGCAGGCGGGAATCCAGTGGTCGCTGGCAGCCGTGCCAGATTTTCCGGATGATTCGCTTCGCTCACCCTACGGGCCGCCCTTCGGGCGTTCAACGCACTACGTGCTTTTGTCCCGCCTGCGCGGGAATGACAGAGATAAATCATCGGCGCGGTCAAAAAACGCTAGAATAACGGGTACCCCTGACGGGGTGCCCGTTTTTTTTGAAGAGGGATAAAATCATGCCAACCATTCCATCCGCTTTCAGCCATGACATGGTGCTCGAATCACCCCTGGGGCGGCTGGGAATCGCCTGCCGTGACCAGCGGCTTGTGCGGCTGGATTACCTCACGGGGCGTGTCGCGCTGAATCCTGCATCGACAGCGTTCGAACGGGAGATTGCCGCACAGCTGGCACAGTTCTTCGAGACCCCGTCACAGCGGTTCACGCTGGCCCTCGACATGCGGGGTACCGACTTCCAGCGGCGGGTCTGGCAGGCCCTGACCCGCATCCCGGCGGGCCAGACACTGACCTACGGCGAGCTGGCCGCACAGCTGGGCAGCGGGGCCCGGGCCGTTGGCAATGCCTGCCGCAACAACCCGGTGTCGATCGTCGTGCCGTGTCACCGCGTCGTCAGCGCGTCCGGGATTGGCGGCTACTCGGGCAAGACCGATGGCCGCGAGATCGACCGCAAGCAGTGGCTGCTCAAACACGAGGGAAATGCCCCCGGGGCCTTGAAAACCCCAACAAAGACCCCAAGTAACGGGATGTACACGAACAAACAGAGGATCTTGCACGCATGACCGTCGACGCCCAGAAAGAAACCCTCGAGTTCCAGACCGAGGTCAAGCAGCTGTTGCAGCTGATGATTCACTCCCTGTACTCGAACAAGGAAATATTCCTCCGCGAACTGATCTCCAACGCCTCCGATGCCTGTGACAAGCTGCGCTTCGAGGCGCTCGCCAATGACAAGCTCTACGATGGCGACACCAGCCTGAGTATTCGCGTCGATCTCGACAAGGATGGCCGCACGGTGACGGTCACGGATACCGGTATCGGTATGACCCGCGATGATGTCGTGGACAATATCGGTACCATCGCAAAGTCCGGCACCCGCCAGTTCTTTGAATCCCTGACCGGTGACGAGGCGCAGGACAGCCAGTTGATTGGCCAGTTCGGTGTCGGTTTCTATTCCGCCTTTATCATCGCCGACAAGGTGACGCTCACCACGCGCCGCGCTGGCCTCGGCCCCGAGCACGGGGTGCGCTGGATCTCGAGCGGTGACGGTGAATTTACCCTGGAGACGGTCGAGAAGGCGCAGCGTGGTACCGAGGTGGTGCTGCACCTGCGTGAAGGCGAGGACGAGTTCCTGGAACCTTACCGACTGCGCAGCATCATCAACAAGTACTCCGACCATATTCCGCTGTCGATTGAAATGCTCGGCGAGGCAGAAGAGGGCAAGGAGCCAGAGTACGAGGCGGTCAACAAGGCCTCGGCGCTTTGGACGCGCCCGCGTACCGAGGTCAGCGAGGACGAGTACAAGGAATTCTACAAGCACGTTGCGCATGACTTCGAGGACCCGATGAAGTGGGTGCACAGCCACGTCGAAGGTAACCAGTCCTACAAGACGCTGTTCTACATCCCGGCGCGTGCGCCGTTTGACCTGTACGACCGCGACAGCCGTCATGGCATCAAGCTGTATGTGCGGCGTGTCTTTATCATGGACGATGCCGACCAGCTGATGCCGTACTACCTGCGCTTTGTTCGCGGACTGGTCGATTCCGATGACCTGCCGCTGAACGTGTCGCGTGAAATCCTGCAGCACAACAAGCTGATCGATACCATCCGCTCCGGTTCCATCAAGAAGGTGCTGGGCCTGCTGGAGGGCATGGCGAAGGACGCGCCGGAAACCTACCAGGAATTCTGGAAGCAGTTCGGCAAGGTGCTCAAGGAAGGCCCGGGCGAGGACTTCACCAACAAGGAACGCATTGCCAGCCTGCTGCGCTTCTCTTCCACGGAGACCGACAGCGAGGAGCAGACCGTCTCGCTGGAAGATTACATCGGCCGTATGCAGGAAGGGCAGGACTCTATTTACTATGTCACCGCGGACAGCTTTGCCGCGGCAAAGAACAGCCCGCATCTGCAGATATTCCGCCGCAAGGGTATCGAGGTGTTGCTGCTCTCCGACCGTGTCGATGAATGGCTGGTCTCCCACCTCACCGAGTTTGACGGCAAGAAGCTGGCCTCTATCGCCAAGGGCGAGCTGGACCTCGACAAGTTTTCGGATGAGAAGGAAAAGGAAGCCGCCAGGAAGACCGAGGACGAGTATGCAGACCTGGTCAAGCGCATGCAGGAGGTGCTGGGTGATCGCGTCAACACCGTGCGTGTCAGTCAGCGCCTGACGGATTCGCCGTCTTGCCTGGTCATGGGTGAACAGGACATGGCCGTTCACATGCAGCAAATGCTCAAGCAGGCCGGTCACGAGGTGCCCGTCACCAAGCCGGACCTGGAGATCAACCCCGGTCATGCGCTGGTCAGCCGCCTCAAGGACGAAAGCGATGATGCCCGTTTTGGCAGCTGGTCAAACGTGCTGCTGGACCAGGCCATGCTCAGTGAAGGCGGGCAGCTGGAAGATCCGGTCGGTTTCGTCAACCGGCTGAACGAACTCCTGCTGGAAATGACTAAATAGTTGAGGGGTGTATCCAGGAGCGGGTCGCATCCGCGACCCGCTCCTGAAGTGCCCGCTGTTGAGCAACAAGCATGTTCGCGCCTGCAAGGCGCTCCTACAACACTTGATACATCCATAGGGGACGTCGATTGTGGAAGGTTTGGCGCCCTTCATGTTCGCGGCCACAAACCGCTTCTACAAAATTGATATCCCTGTAGGAAACCATCGCATGCGCGATGGTGATTCGATTATGCAAGTGTTGCCAGTGTTGTAGGAGCGCCTTGCAGGCGCGACCGTTGTTCGATCATGCCGGTGGCACTGATGGCGTAGAGGCGCATCGCAGGCACGTCCGTTATTCGATGATGCAGATGGCACTAGTGTTGTAGGAGCGCCTTGCAGGCGCGAAGCCGGTGTTTGACTTTTGCGCGATCGGGTCGACTGTACGATATTAAATTCCGACGGCAACATCTGACGGGCGGAACTCGACGGGTTATGACGGAATCATCCAAACCGGAACTG
>CAJQNP010000071.1 GCA_905479705.1 uncultured Gammaproteobacteria bacterium | reverse complement strand
CTCGGATAACAGACCCAGCGCCTCATTAATAGGGTATTGTTTACCGGGCGCGCTCTTTTCCCGAATGGCGTTCACGCGCTTACTCAACCTGGCCATGGCTTATTCCACCCCCTCGGTATTCAGCCCCATACTGCGCGCAGTACCGGCAATGGTGCGAACAGCCGCGTCCATATCAGCTGCCGTCAGGTCGGGCATTTTGACATTGGCGATTTCTTCCAGCTGGGCACGATTGACCGCGCCCACCTTCTCGGTGTTGGGGCGGCCCGAACCCTTGGCAACAGCGGCCGCCTTTTTCAGCAACACAGCTGCCGGTGGGGTTTTGGTAATGAAGGTAAAGCTGCGGTCACCGTATACCGTGATAACAACAGGAACCGGCATCCCCTTTTCAAGACTCTGCGTCTGCGCGTTAAACGCCTTGCAGAACTCCATGATATTGACACCGTGCTGGCCCAAAGCGGGACCAACAGGTGGACTGGGATTGGCTTCCTGGGCCGGCACCTGCAACTTGACATATGCCTCGATTTTCTTAGCCATGGATACTCCTGTGGGTACAAGCGCCTTTCGGCTCCCCTGATTTAATATTCTGTAGCAGCGGCCTCCGCTACGCGATTATCGCGCCGATGGATGCGGCTCCTGCAGACCTTCAGCCTTTCTCGACCTGCCCGAATTCCAGATCAACCGGTGTGGATCGACCGAAAATCATAACCGCAACACGCAGCTTGCTCTTCTCGTAGTTAACCTCTTCCACGACACCGTTGAAGTCGTTAAACGGCCCATCGATGACACGAACCACTTCACCCGCTTCGTACAGCACTTTCGGCCTGGGTTTCTCTACACCTTCCTGCACCCGCTGCAAAATGGCATCCGCTTCCCTGTCGGTGATGGGTGCCGGGTGGTCGCTGGTGCCACCGATGAATCCAAGCACCTTGGGCACTTCTTTCACCAGATGCCAGGTATCGTCATCCATTTCCATCTGCACCAGTACGTAACCCGGGAAAAACTTGCGCTCGCTGCGGCGCTTCTGTCCTTCACGCATCTCCACCACTTCTTCGGTGGGAATCAGGATTTCACCAAATTTATCCTGCAATCCACTGCGCTCAACGCGTTCAATCAGCGACTGCTTGACCCGATTCTCAAACCCGGAATAGGCGTGCACCACATACCAGCGCTTGGCCACGTTTCAACCTCCCTGACCGGTCAGCAGACGAATTGCCCACAATAAAAACATGTCCAGCAGCCAGAGCACGACTCCCATCAGCACGACTACGAACAGTACCGCCAAAGCCGTCTGCGTGGTTTCCGCCCGTGTCGGCCAGACCACCTTGCGAACCTCGGTGCGCGTACTGCCGATAAAAGACCATGTTGAACGCCCCAGCGCTGTCTGGGATGCGATCAATATGGAAACCGCCGCCACGCCCAGGAGGCCCAATACGCGCATCAGCAAGGATTGATCCGCATACCAGTAAAAAGCGAAAACAGCGCCGCCCAGCAACATCAGCGCCACTGCCAACTTTACGGTATCCAGACCGGAAGCCAGTGTCTCTGTATTCATACCAGGTTAATGGTGTGGGGACGGAACCGAATTCCGCCCTCATCTCCGAAATTAAAGGGGCTGCTTTCAGCTCAGACCCTGTCTGCTAACTTTCACGGGACAGCCTGTGAATCCTGCTCCCGCGCCCCGGACTAATGGCAGGCCAGGAGGGAATCGAACCCCCAACCTGCGGTTTTGGAGACCGCTGCTCTGCCAATTGAGCTACTGGCCTGTATCCTACTCAATAATTTTCGACACCACGCCGGCACCGACGGTACGGCCACCTTCGCGAATCGCGAAACGCAGACCGTCTTCCATCGCAATCGGCGCAATCAGACTCACCGTCATCTTGATGTTGTCACCCGGCATCACCATCTCCACACCTTCCGGCAGATCGCAGGCGCCCGTCACATCCGTGGTGCGAAAATAAAACTGCGGCCGGTAGTTGCTGAAAAACGGCGTATGTCGACCACCCTCTTCCTTGCTCAGCACGTACACCTCCGCCTCAAACTTCGTATGCGGCGTGATCGAACCCGGCTTACACAACACCTGGCCACGCTCCACCTCTTCGCGCTTGGTACCACGCAGCAGAACACCCACATTGTCACCCGCTTCGCCCGAATCCAGCAGCTTGCGGAACATCTCAACACCCGTGCAGGTGGTCTTGGCCGTGTCCTTGATGCCTACAATCTCAATCTCGTCGCCCACTTTCACCATGCCGCGCTCAATACGACCCGTCACCACCGTGCCGCGTCCCGATATCGAGAACACATCCTCAATCGGCATCAAAAACGGCTGGTCAACCGGCCGGTCCGGCACCGGAATGTACTCGTCCAGCGCCTCCAGCAATTTCTCGATCGACGGCACACCAATGTCCGACGCGTCACCTTCCAGCGCCTTCAGCGCAGAACCGGTAATGATCGGTATGTCATCACCCGGGAAATCGTAGGAACTCAACAGCTCCCGGACCTCCATCTCTACCAGCTCCAGCAATTCCTCATCGTCCACCTGGTCGGCTTTGTTCATGTACACAATGACATACGGAACACCCACCTGGCGCGCCAGCAGAATGTGCTCACGCGTCTGCGGCATCGGACCGTCAGCCGCAGAAACCACCAGGATCGCACCGTCCATCTGCGCCGCACCAGTGATCATGTTCTTCACATAGTCCGCGTGACCCGGACAGTCCACGTGCGCGTAGTGACGCCCCTCGGTCTCGTACTCCACGTGCGCCGTCGCAATCGTGATACCGCGCGCCCGTTCTTCCGGCGCATTGTCAATCTGATCGTAGGCCTTGAACTCGCCACCCCGCTGCTCGGCTCCCACTTTCGTCAACGCCGCCGTCAGGGTCGTCTTCCCATGGTCAACATGACCAATCGTTCCCACGTTTACATGCGGCTTGGTACGTTCAAATTTTTCCTTGGACATCGGACGGCTCTCCCCGTTTGGCACTCGCCATGTTGCTATACTATATATATGTCACGTCGATCAGGTTTCTGCCTGATCAGAATCTGGAGCTCATAACCGGATTTGAACCGGTGACCTCTTCCTTACCAAGGAAGTGCTCTACCGACTGAGCTATATGAGCAAAACCTGCCTTGGAGCGGGTGATGGGAATCGAACCCACGTCATTAGCTTGGAAGGCTAAGGTTCTACCGTTGAACTACACCCGCAGTCTCAGCGAACAAATCCAGGCCGGAATCACGTTCCAGTATAAAACGACTCCGGCCCCAATCTTTTTCCACATAACACCCTTAACGTGGTGGAGGGGGGAGGATTCGAACCTCCGAAGGCTGAGCCGTCAGATTTACAGTCTGATCCCTTTGACCACTCGGGAACCCCTCCAAAATGCAAGCCCGCTATTGTCTTGCAGGCGCTGGTGGCTGTCAACAGCAAAAGACGCGGTTGCGGGACATGAAGCGCGGGAGTAACATCACCGCATCCGGGGTTGTGTGGGCCGGAAATATAACTATAAGTACTCTTAACGGAGGCGCGTTTTTCGACACGGACTGTCGGCGAATTAAGCATATAACTCTATGTTTTAATTTAGAAATGGGGGAGGGACGATGGACCGCAGATTGTACTTTCTATTACCTGATCGGGCGCATGCACTGACCGTCGTTGAGGAACTCAACAATAGCGGCATCGGCCCTGAGCGGATACACGCCCTTGGCGATCGGCGTACCCGTCTCGATGGCCTGCCAACCTCCACACCGCGCCAGGCCAACAACACCGCCAGCCGCCTGGAAAAGATACTCTGGAACGCCAACCTGGCAAGTTTTGCGGTGGCGCTGTGTGTGTTTATCGCACTGGTGTTCACGGTGACCTGGAACTGGTGGCTGGCCGTACCGATTATTGTCATGGTGGCGAATTTCCTCGCCGGACTGAGCTTCACCAGCGTGCCGAATACCCACCTCGGCGAGTTTCAGGATGCCCTCGCCCACGGCGAAATCCTGCTGATGGTGGATGTCGCCGAGACCGAGGTTGCCCAGATCGGCGAGCAGGTACACCACCAGCACCCCGAGGCCACCATCGGCGGCGTCGGCTGGGGCAGCGCCGCTCTCGGCCTATAGGATAATTCCCATATAAAACAGCAGGTTGGTCAACAACAATCCAGGGGCGCTGGTTTCACGCCCTTGATCAGTGGCTGAAACGCCCGTGCCGGGCTTCTTCACCCAGCAGGGACTGAAACGTCTCCGCAGTGACATGGATCAGCTGTTCGTGGTCACCCGCCTCAAAGTAGATATCTGACTGCTCGGCCAGTGCATCATCCACGAGGGTCTCCATGCCGTAGGCCGGTCCGACCGCGGGCAGCGCGCCGATCTCGCAATCACTGAACAGACTACCCAGCTCACCCTCGGTGGCCAGCCCGAGACTGCGGTTCAGCTGTCGATGCAGTTCACCCAGGTTGACCTGGCGGTTGGATGGCAGCACGACCATCAGGTAGCCATGGTCATCTTCAAGGACCACCGATTTGGCGAGACGGGTCCCGGGCACATGCGCCGCCTCGGCGCTCTCGCCGCTGGTTGCGGTATGTGGGTGTGTCAGCACATCGTAGGCCACATCGTGCTCGGCCAGATAATTGGACACAGTTGTCGCGATAGCCATCACTCGACCCTCCTCTCGTTGCCTCACTGTTAAGTATAGATCACCAATCCGGGTCTGCAGGCCCGCCCCATCAACCCGGTTGTGACAGGTAACGCTGCAGGCGACGGCACCACTCAACCAGGTCGTCCAGCGACCAGACGGCATTGGCAGGGCTGGGATTGGGCGTGACGAACACCCGTGTCTCATTAACCTGACAAGGCTGCGCGCCCCAGTCCGTTTGCGCCCGGGCTGCGCCGGTATATTTCAGGTAATTGTTGTATGCCACCTTGCCATGGAACCAGGCAACAGCCGGTTGATATCGCAACAACTTCTCTTCCAGCCGCGGCGCCCATTGCCTGAAGTCGGCCGCCACAAGGTCCTTGCCACCGGCCGTCGGTCGCTTGACGACATCGGTAAAACCGATGCCATAGCGGTCAAGCAGGACGTCCATTGCCCCGACACCCGGTTCCAGCTCCTCGGCCAGCAGACCACTGCCCTGCAGGGCGCGCCAGAAACGGTTGCGCGGGTTGGCAAAATAGAAACCCTCGCGCACCGACGGCAGCGACGGATTGAGACCAATGGAGAGGATTCGCAGATCGCTGCGAATATAGTCCGGCAGTGTCTTCATTCAATGCAACGGCCGCAGCATGGCACTGGCATCCGCTGCCGCAGCACGACTCAGATTTGTCTCGAGACGCTGCAGTTTTTCCTGCATGGCCTCACCGATAAAGATCTGCGGGTACGAGGGATCCAGTTGCTCAACCTTCTCGCGTCGCTCGATTTCCCTTGCGGTATTCGAGAAGGCCGCCGCGATGGAATACTGTTCCTGTAACTGGTTCTTCAGCAGCGCCTCACCGAAGTAAGTCAGCTCGCGCCTGTCATCACAACCGAACGAGGTGCGGTCTGCCGACGATGCGGTCATGATAGCCGTGTTGTCATCCTGGAGCGCCTCCATGAAACTGCCGGAGTAACAGGCCGACACCATGATGACCCGCCACTTGATGCCGGCATCGTCCAGGTATTGCTTGAGCATCCCCGGCGTCATGTCATTCAAACCCATCGGCCAGAAGTTGACCGAAAGTTCGGCGCGATCACCATGACTTGTCAGGAACAGCACCAGCATATCCTCGTCAGGATCGATCAGCGCCCCGATATGTGACAGCGCACGCTCAAGATTCAACGAGGTCGCCAGCGGCAGCTCATCGCGTGTTTCAAGGTTATTGATCAGCATCAGCGAGCGACCCTGTGTACCAAAGCGTTCGTCAAACAGGGCACGGGCAAACTGGATCTCGTTTCTGAAAATATTCTGCAGGGCATAGCCGGCAAACCCGACGAAATACAGGTCTTCCGTGCCACTGCGCTGTGTCTGCAGTGCCTGCAGGCGCGCATCCAGCATCTCCGGCTGACGGTAATACAGGCGCTCCACATCGAGATTGCGAAACGCGGCATACTCGTCAACAGCGTCGCCTGTCGAGGCGTACCAAAGCGTCGAGTCTTCCGCGAAATAATAAACGGGCACCATCCAGGCCAGCACGATGAGCAACATCGCGGCCGGGACCCTGCGGGAAAAGCCGCCGGCAACCCGGGTAAATGCCCAGCCTATCGCAGACAACACCCAGCCGAGGTAACACAGGTAGAGGAGACCGTAGAGCTGCAGCCTGTGCGGCGGCAGCAGTTCACCCAGCTGCCCCAGCAACGCATAGCACAGAAAGATAAACGGGCTCATGCTGTAGACGTAGATGCCCAGGCGCAAAAACGCGGCCTTCCCCATGAGCAGGCGGCTCACCAGGTAGGCGGCAAACAGGAACAGCAGCACGTCGAGTGCATTGGCCGCAACGGCATGGGGATTGAAGGCCGGACCGGGAAGACTGCAGGCGAATTCGATGACAAAGGCCAGCAGGAAATTCAGGATGATCAGTAACACCAGCTGGTCGAGTGACACGGAAAAATCCTGCACCGCGGTTCGACGCAACAGGGACAGCCGGGTACCGGCATTGATATTGCGCCGCAGCGCCGCGAGTTGAGATTGTATCTGCATGATGTCCTGCCAGGTCAACAGCCGTTGACCGCTTGAGTAAACCCTGATGAATTCATTTCCCGTCATTTCCGCGAAGACGGGAACCCGGGGATTCAGCCACGCTCACCAGCGACATCTGGATTGCCGCTTTTGCGGGAATGACAACGTGAACCTGGCTTCCTTGAGAGTGACGATAACACTTATATAACAAGCTTCACGACAAACCTGCCGTGGTGCTCACCCTGCAACATCTGCTCGCACACGGCCGGGATGTCATCCAGCGTGACCTCAGCGGCCACGATAGCCGGGAGTCGCGACGGCCGCAGGTCCGAGACCAGTCGCTGCCAGACATGCAGACGCCGGTGCATCGGACAGTTCGCCGAACTGACACCCAGCACACTGACACCGCGCAGGATAAACGGCATCACCGTGGTGTCACACTGGATGCCTGCAGCCATACCAATGCTGGCGATGTTGCCCCAGGGTTGCGTGGTACTCATCAGTCCGGCAAGCACCGGCCCGCCAACATTGTCAATCGCAGCGCCCCACTGTGCCGAGCGCAGCGGCCGACTGTCCTCCAGCAGGCTGTCATAATTGATAACGCGATCGGCACCCAGCCGTTCAAGGTAATCCGTCGCCCCGGGTTTGCGCGTCATCGCGATCACCTCGTAACCCCGTGCGCTGAGCAGGTCAAGCGCAACACTGCCGACACCGCCACTGGCACCGGTAACGACCACGGCGCCCTGCCCCGCCTGCTGGCCATTCTGCTCGAGTCGGTCGATGGCCAGTGCTGCCGTGAAACCGGCCGTACCCAGCACCATGGCATCAAACAGGGACAGGCCCCGCGGTAACGGCACCACCCAGTCGGCCGGCACCCGCGCGACCCCGGAGAAGCCGCCGTCGTGCGATTCACCGAGTCCGCACCCGGTCACCAGCACCTCGTCGCCTTCATTAAAACGCGTATCCGTCGAGGACATCACCACGCCGGACAGGTCAATGCCTGCATTCAGCGGAAAACGCCGCAGGATCTTGCCACGCCCGGTCACGGCAAGCGCATCCTTGTAGTTGACGCTGGAGTAGTGGACACGGATAACAACCTCGCCGTGGCAAAGCTGTTCGAGATTCATGTCAACAACAGACGCGGTTACTTCGCCGCTATCATTGGCTACACGACAGGCGCGGAATGTATTCTCTATCTCCACTTTATATCCACTTTATATCCACTTTATATCCATTCACATGGCAAAGGATTTACCTGCAGGAGCGCCTTGCAGGCGCGAAGTTATGCTGAGCAAAAACCATTCGCGCCTGCAAGGCGCTCCTACGCCAGTAAGCAAGACCTGCATACACTCATGCATCATTGCATCTCTTCACCCCTGCACACCGGACCGTAAGGCGAGTCACGGTGCTTGTCGTGGTAATGCATGCGGTAGTGAACAAAGTCCTCGGGCCTGTCAAAGTGCATAAAGGGATTACCCTCGACCTGCTCGTGCATCGTCGTGCGGGTCTTCTCGGCATAATTATGCCCCGGGTGAATCACCGTCTCTGCCGGCAGGCGCTCAGCCATGTCCCGCAGCGTGACGAACATCTGTTCCGGGTCTCCGCCATTCAGGTCACAGCGACCACAACCAAACACGAACAGGGTGTCACCGGTAATCAGCTCGTTGCCGACGTGGTAACAGGCCGAACCCGGCGTATGCCCGGGTGTAAGCAGGGTCTTGATCTCTGTTTCTCCCAGGGCAATCACATCGCCACCGTGATGCAGGGTCGGCATATCAAGCGCCTGCCCCCAGAACTGCGCCTCGTCCTTCATCAGGTGCAGTTGCGCATCGTATTTATCAAGGACATCGCTGATGCCGTTTATGTGGTCATGGTGACTGTGTGTCAGCAGGATATCGGTAATACGAACACCGCGGGATTCGGCCAGTGCCAGCACCTCGGGCACCTCCCACGCCGGGTCCACCACGGCGGCACGCCCGGAGGCGTGGTCATGAATGAGGTAGACAAAGTTTTCCATCGGCCCCAGTTCCAGGGCGTGGATTGAGAAGGGTTCGCTGCCTGTCATGAGGTGCCCCTGTAATAGTCAGTCACTGATGCGACATAGTATGGTAGATATCGCAGCCCAGTGACAGCGACACGACAGCGGCCATAGTATGATGGCCCTTTCGGCAAACTCCAGGGCCTGTCCGTGACGGCACACAAACTCATCCTGCTTCCGGCCGACCCGGACTGCACGCCCGTTAGCAGCGCGGCACTCGCCGACACATTGCAGTCAATCGGCCTGCTCGGCGCAGCCAGTGACATCAACGGCGCCACCTTCTACCCGACCGGTGACCGGTTCCTGCAGCTGATCACCTTCCTCGGCTGCTCCCCCATGATCGAACTGGAGCCACCGGCCGATCAGGAGACGCTGGCAGCCGCCAGCCGCGACGGCCGCTTCTGTCACGCGTTCCTCGAGTGCCGTGACACGCTGCGCTTTCGCTCCGACCCGCGCACGCCGACACCCCGATGCCCGCAGTGCCGCGCACCTCTGGCGGACTGGCCGACGACCCTGAAGTCCTGGCGGGACGACCCGGCAAACGACCACTGGCACTGCCAGCAATGCAGCGCCAGCGGCAGGCTCAGCGAACTGGGATTTCGCAAGACGGCCGGCTTTGGCCGCACCTTTGTAGAGATTCGCGGCATCTATCCCTCTGAAGCCGTCCCCGTGGAAGCCCTGCTTGATACCCTGAAATCACTGACCCGTTGTGCCTGGTCAACGATATATATAAAAGAATAGCGGGCTTACTGTGGCGCAGGTGCAGTTGTGTCACAATATGCGCCATTCCCATACACGAACGAGCCTTTCCATGACTGCAGAAGACCTCACCAAGGAGGAACGCATCCTGCGTGTGATGCGTCGCGTGCTTACCAGCATCGCCAAGGACACCTATACGCGTCCCGGCTACCGCCACCCGCTCTCCGATGAAACCGTGGAAGACATCCGCCAGTGTCTCGGCCTGATCTCGGCCCGCGAGGGCGAGCTCAATGCGGCCGCGGGCCGCGAGAGCAAGGCACGCCCGCGCTTCATCGATGAGCCGGATTCCTCGGTTGTCGTGTCACTGAACATCCCCGACCCGAAAGACAAAGACAAACCCTGATGCCGTCGCACCGCCAATGCCTGCCGCTTAACCATCAGCTGCAGGCCGCGCGACAGTGGCCAACGACAAATTTTTGACTATTTTTCAACCATTAAGGTTGATTCTGACAACGCCGATAGTCCCTTATGCGACGACCAGCATGCTGTCGCTGCGTCCGTCTCAATGGCAGGGCCGCATGAATAAAGGCTATTACTTACAATCACTTGGTACCCAGCAAGATGTTGTCAGGAGTGTCTGAAATGGTTAACAGTCAGTACGTCAATGAATTACCTGACTGCGATCCGCCCCCCCCCCCGCATCATGGACGCATCTTTCGCACAGGACTCGCACTGGTCGCAGGCCTGTGCACCGCCTTCTCGGTACACGCCACCAGCCTTGATAGCGAACTCCCTGACGACCTGACCGACATGAGCCTCGAGGCACTGATGGACATCGAGGTCACCTCGGTCTCCAAGAAGCCCGAGAAACAGTCAGAAGCCGCCGCGGCCGTGTTCGTGATCACCAATGACGACCTGCGCCGCTGGGGTGTCACCAACATTCCGGAGGCCCTGCGACGCGTACCCGGTATCGACGTGGCGCGCATAGACGCCAACAAGTGGGCCATCACCTCGCGTGGTTTCAACAGCCGCTTCGCCAACAAACTGCTGGTACTGATCGATGGTCGCAGCGCTTACACGCCGCTGTTTGCCGGCGTGTACTGGGACTCGCAGGACGTCGTCCTGGAAGACGTTGATCGCATCGAGGTCATTCGCGGTCCGGGGGGGACCCTGTGGGGTGCCAATGCCGTTAACGGCGTGATCAATATCATCACCAGGAGCGCTGCAGAGACCCAGGGCACGCTGGTATCACTGACCGCCGGCAACGAGGTCAAGGGTATCGGTACGGTACGACACGGCGGCCAGCTGAAGAACGGCATGGACTACCGTGTCTATGCCAAGTTCAACAGTTACGATAGCGGCTACAACGCGGACGGTGCACATGACGACTGGCGCAGCGGACAACTCGGCTTTCGTAGCGACTGGGTCAAGACCGAACGTGATACCGTGACCTTCCAGGGCGACTATTACCGCGGTGTTGCCGGTCAGCAGGTCAACATACCCACCGGCCCGGCGGGGCCACCGCCGACCACGGTGATTCCAACCGTCAGCGACACGAATACCGATGGCGGCAACCTGCTGTTTCGCTGGTCGCACATTCTGGAAAACAATTCCAACTTCGCCCTGCAGCTCTACTATGATCACGTGGGTCTCGACGGCGCCGTGTTATTCGAGGACCGCGATACCTTTGATATCGAATTTCAGCATCACTTCAACTGGCGCGAGAAACACGACATCGTCTGGGGCCTTGACTATCGTCATACCCGGGACAACACGGAGAACAACCCGACCTTCAGCCTCGACCCGTCCGCACGCAGCGTCAACCTGTACAGCACCTTCATCCAGGATGAATACAGCCTGAGCGAGGACCTGCGCCTGACGGCCGGCATCAAGCTGGAACACAATGATTTCAGTGGCTTTGAATATCAACCCAACGTACGCCTTGCCTGGGCAGTTGATCCAAGCCAGACACTGTGGGGCTCGATATCGCGCGCGGTGCGCACACCATCGCGCGGTGAGCATGATGTACAGCTGCGACTGGTACCGCCAGCGGACAATGACCCGGGCATTCCTGTGTATGCCGAGGGCAACAGCGACTACGACTCGGAAGACCTGATCGCCTATGAACTGGGCTGGCGTTTCAACCACAAGAATGCCTGGTCACTCGACGTGGCCGGTTTTTTCAATGACTACGACAAGCTGCGCACTCTCGACGGTTCGTTTAACCCGGGCCCGCCAGCGTCCGTGGGTTTTCCCTTTGATAACAACATGACCGGCAATACCTACGGCGTCGAGTTCGCCGGTCAATGGCAGGTACGCAATGGCTGGCGCCTGAATGCCAGCTATAGCTGGCTGAACATGGATCTGCAGCTGGAAAATGGCAGCACGGATTCAACCTCGCAAGGCGCCGAAGATGCCAGCCCGGTCAACAAGGCAGCGATCTGGTCGGCACATAACTTTGGCAACAACCTGCAATTCGATGCAGCGCTGCGCTATGTGGGTGACATCGAGGTCTCCGGCGTCAGTGTAGACAGTTATGTCGAGGCTGACCTGCGACTTGGCTGGGAGGCACGCCCCGGACTGGAGCTATCCATCATCGGCCAGAACCTGCTGAACAGTCACCACGCAGAGTTCCTGCCGGACTTCATCGATACCCAACCCACCGAGGTTGAACGCAGCATCTACGGCAGAGTGAACTGGGCATTCTAGGAAGTATCGAGTGACTGACATCCAGGATATAACCCGATTCACCGGCATGTTGCGCATACTGCGCTGCCTGACAGCGGCGTATCTGCTGTGCCTTGGCATGCCGGCCAGCGCGGATGAGGCGCGGGTGTCCGAGTACCGGGTGAAGACGGCCTTCCTGTATAACTTTTCCCGCTTTGTAACCTGGCCCGCCGTCGCCATGCATGAACGTACCGAGTTTTCACTGTGCGTTATCGGCAGCGACCCGTTCGGCGAACAGCTGGACAAGCTGACCGGCAAGGCCGTTCATTCGCGTACGCTTGTGGTCAATCGACTCAGCAGCATCGCCATGCTGGATTCCTGTCATCTCCTGTATATCAGCGAGGATGCCGAGCTGGTCAAAGTATTGTCTGTTGTCAGTGATCAGCCGGTACTCACTGTCAGCGACGTGGAAAACTTCACAGAACAGGGCGGCATCATCCAGTTCAAGCTGGTGCAGAACAAGGTCAGGTTCAGGATTAACGCAAGCGCCGCCGCTACCGCGGGTCTGAATATCAGTTCGAAACTGCTGTCACTGGCACTGGACGTATCGGGGCGGCAATAACAACGTCATGTGGAACTTCAGAAACATACCCATTCGCAGAAAGCTGACCTTGCTGATTGTCGTTATCAGCACGGTATCCCTGCTACTTGCCAGCCTCGCCTTTATTACCAGCGACCGGATCAACACCCAGCAGACCGTCAGCAGCAACCTCGCCACCATGGCCAACATCATCGCGGCCAACAGCAGTGCACCGCTGTTGTTCAGTGACCCGGTCGCGGCCCAGGAGACCCTCGACTTTCTGAAATCGCAGCAACATATTCAGGCCGCGGCGATCTACGACAACAATGACCAGGTATTTTCCAGTTACATGAAACCCGGCCTGGAGGTCGAACTGCCGGCAGCCAACCTGCACGATGAAAACACCCTGTTCTGGGGCGACCATGTCGAGCTGTATACACACATTGTCTACGAAGGCGAGACAATCGGCGTTGTCTATCTGCGCTCGGACATGGAGATGGTGCACGACCGGCTGATGTGGTTCCTTGGCATAGTCGGCATGGTGCTGGTTGCCTCACTGCTGGTTACCTTGCTGCTAAGCGCCCAGTTACAGCGCTTCATCACCGACCCGCTGCTACGACTGTCAGCCATTGCGCGCCAGGTAAGTACCGAAAAGAACTTTTCTGTACGTGTCATCGGCGAAGGCAGGGACGAGCTGGGCAACCTGATCAGGGATTTCAACGCCATGCTCGACGAGATCCAGTTGCGCGACAGTGAGCTCAGGGAGCACCGGCTGAAGCTGGAGGAGCGCGTTGCACGACGCACCCATGAACTGGAGATTGCCAATGCCCAGCTGGAGAAATCCAAGGAACAGGCCGAATCGGTCGCCACCCGCATGGAATATTTTGCACACCACGACGCACTGACCGGCCTGCCCAACCGTATCCTGCTGCACGATCGAATCAACAGTGAACTTGCCCATGCCCGCCGGCAGCAGACCAGTACCGCCCTGCTGTTTCTCGATCTCGACCGCTTCAAGATTATCAACGATTCTCTGGGACATGCCGTCGGCGACCAGCTGTTGCGCGTTATTGCACGGCGTCTTAACAATAGCGTACGTGATGAAGACACCGTGGCCCGCCTTGGTGGCGATGAATTCATGGTGCTGTTGCCTCGCATCAGCGGCTCCGCTGACGCCGGTCGTATCGCCAGGAAGATTATTGACAGCCTGATAGACCCGATTTCCTGCAACGGCCATGAACTGCACATCACAACCAGTATCGGCATCAGCATTTTTCCCTACGACGGTAGCGATTCAGAAACCCTGATCAAGCACGCCGACATCAGCATGTACCGCGCCAAGGAACTTGGCCGCAACAAGGCTGTTTACTACACCGCCGAGATGAACGCCGGATCACGCAAGCAACTGGCCATGGAGACCAACCTCAGAAAGGCCGTCGAGAAGAACCAGCTGAGACTGTTCTACCAGCCAAAGATCGACATCTCCCGCAATACCATCATTGGTTTCGAGGCGCTGCTGAGGTGGGAGCATCCGACCATGGGCTATATCAGCCCGCTGGACTTTATCCCGGTGGCCGAGGACAGTGGCCTGATTGTGCCCATCGGCGAATGGGTGCTGAACACGGCCTTTAAACAACTCAAGACATGGCATAACGCGGGGCATAGCGGCCTGACAATGGCCGTGAACCTGTCCTCTGCGCAACTGTCGCGGCCCGGATTCGAGGACGTGGTGGAGAACGCCCTGGATTCATCCGGACTCATGGCGGCAATGACCGAACTCGAGGTCACCGAAAACGTGGCCATGGAAAACATCGAATCTGCCGTGGCCATCCTGGAAAAACTCAAGTGCATGGGCATCAGCATCGCCATGGACGACTTTGGCACGGGCTACTCCTCTCTCAGCTACCTGCGCCGTTTGCCTGTCGACATTGTCAAGATCGACAAGTCTTTTGTGCGCGAAATACCCGACAGCAGCGAGGACGTCACTATTGCACAGGCGATAATCGCCATGGCGCAGAGTCTCAAATTGTCAGTGGTTGTCGAGGGCGTGGAAAATGTCCGGCAGCTGAACTTTTTCCGGCAACAGGGCGTCAGCATCGTACAGGGTTACCTGTTCAGCAAGCCGGTCGAGGCATTCGATGTCATCAGGATGCTGGAATCGCAAACCGTACCGGGCACCGTCAACCTCGTTAAATAGTAATTTACAATCTGCAGTGATGATCAGGAAACTACTTCTCACCGGCCTGCTTGCATTTTCACTGCCGGCCCTGTCGGCCACCATTCAGCGCACGATCACCATCGACGCGGCCCTACCCGGCGGTGGAACCAGCGACTGGAAAACGCCGACCGACATCACCAGCAACACCGGCCAGTTCGCCACCGATGCCGAGGGAGACAAGCAAACCGGCACGGCCACCGACCTGGATTACCAGATTGACAGTACCGGACGCGACCTGAAGACCTTCGCCTACACCTATGACAACAACTTCCTGTACCTCTGGGTAGATCGCTACGCCAGCACCAGCAATATCACTGACTGGTGGTTCTTTATAGACAATGCTGGCAGCGGCCCTGACGGAGTGATGCAGTCCGGTGAAAAACTAATACGCGTTTCGTGGCAGGGCAGCAACGGGACCACAACGGTGCGGCTGTTTAACTACGTCAGCGCCCGTGCGGCAGGCGACCCCATGACCTGCCCGGCAACCGGCAGCAACTCGGTTGCCGATGGCTGGTGCCCGGTCGCCGGTGTCGCCGACGGCTATGACATGCCGGGCACCTACGGCACGGAAATCACCCTGCTGGCAAGCAACGGTGACAGCCAGAACCAGAATGGCGGCCTCACGTCCGGCGCACAA
>CAJQNP010000070.1 GCA_905479705.1 uncultured Gammaproteobacteria bacterium | reverse complement strand
GCGCGCGTAGCGCTGACTGCCGGCGGCGTGACGCAGTACCGCGATGTCATACCGACGCGCTCCTTCCTGTCGCAGGTGGAATTGCCGCTGACCTTCGGGCTGGGGCGGAACGAGGCGGTCGAGGCGGTGCGTATCACCTGGCCGGACGGGGGTGTGCAGTCACTGGTGCCGGGACAGATCGATACCACGGTGACCGTGACGCAGGCGGAGAATGATCAATAAATTCAAAGACTGTAGCCTGATCAGTATCAAATAAAATACTTTTGATAATTTATGCAAGCATCTATTTTAAATAATATTTATAGCTTCTTTTTTTTGTGTCGCCGTGCCCCGCCAGGTGCCGTGGTGATTGGCCTGCTAATGTTGGCCACACCCGTGCCGCTGCTCGCCGATGCGCTTTCCGAGCTGCCCGCCAGTTGGCAAAGCAGACTCCAGCCAGTCTCGGAATCTGACCTTTCTGGAACCGAACCGGCCGCTCGCAAAGCCATTACCCGGACCCGCGCGCGGCTGGCCGAGTTGCTGATGAACGGCACCACGGAAGCACCGCGACTGGCCGGGGGTTACGGCCAGCTCGCAGCGCTATACCAACTTTCCCGCATCGACACACCCGCTGCCCTGTGCTGGGACAACGCGCGTCAACTGCAGCCCGACGAGTTTCGCTGGAGCTACTACGCCGGTTATCTTGCGCTCAAGCGTGGCCAGACCGATAGCGCACTGGCGGCCCTGCAACGGGCGCGTGAACTCAAACCCGACTATGCGCCGCTGGACCTGCGTCTGGCGCAGCTGTGGCTCGACACCAATCAACTCGACAAGGCACAGGCCGCCCTCGAGCGTGCCAGCCGGCAACCCGGCCTGCGTGCCACGGCACTGTATTACCTGGGTGAGCTCGACCTGCTCAGGCGTGATTATGAAAGCGCGCAACAACACCTGCTCGAGGCCCTCGAACTTGCCCCGCAGGCCAGCGGCATTCACTACCCGCTGGCGCAGGCCTACCGCCACCAGGGTCAGCAGGACCTGGCTCGCGAACACCTGGCTGCATTCAAACCTGGACTGCCCGCCGCAGACGACCCGCTGGTTGCCGAGTTGCAAAGCGCGCTGGAAACCTCGCGTGCGAATTTCCGTCTCGCCATGCGCGCCGTCAATGAACAGGATTACAAGAAGGCCTTTGAGCACTTCGAAGCCGGCTTGAAGATCGATCCGGACAACCTGGCAGCCCGGGTAAGCTATGCCCGGGCGCTGTATCTCAGTGGGCAGGACGAGGCGGCACTGGAGCAATTGCACAGCGTGCTTGAGCGCGCACCCGGGCAGACGCTCGCCGAATTCCTGTTGGCGGTGCTGCGGCAATCGCGGGGTGAACGTGATGCCGCGATGGAGCACTACTACCGTATTCTGCAGCACGACGAACGTCACACAGGCGCCCGTTTCTACCTCGCCAACCTGTTGTTCGAAAGAGAGCAATACGCCGCGGCGGCAAAGCAGTACGCGGCTGCCCTTGCAGTCAATCCCGACATCCCTCCAGCACGTGTGCTGGAACTGGTGGCCCGGCAGCGTGCCGGTGAGCCCGACCGGAAAATCGCCGCGGCGCTGGAGCAGCGGGTCACGGACTATCCCGAGCAGCCTGAACTGAAATATGCACTGGTCCGGCTGCGCTCGCTGAGTACCGATATGGAAGTGCGTGATGGCGTGCGTGCCCTGACGCTTGCTAACCAGCTAGCACCGAAACAGCCGACACCGCCGAATATTGCCGCACTTGCGCTTGCCGCGGCGGCCGACGGACAGTTTGACCAGGCGGCGCGCCTGCAGCGGCAGGTGGTTGACATGATGCGGTGGATGCTCGAGGAGGATGCTTTAAAACGTCTGCAGACTACCCTGGATGCCTATGAAGGCGGGCGCCTGCCAGCGCAACCCGCCTGGCCGGTAGATGATCCGCTGCTTGCCCCCCCGCCCCTGAATCCCGCAGAACCTTTCCGTCACTACCCGGCGGCAGTGCCCTACTGAGAATTGCCGGGACAAACAAAAAGCGGGCCGGAAATCCAGCCCGCTTTGCTGGTGGTCGGGACAGACCCGGCCGTTTACTTCGCTGGTGCGGCTGCTGGTGCGGTCGCTGGCGCTGGCGCCGACGGTTGTACTGGCGTCACGGCCCGCGGGTAACCCCAGCCATAACCGGGATAGCCACCGTGGCCATAACCGGGATAGCCACCGTAGCCGTAACCGGGATAGCCACCGTAGCCGTAACCGGGATAACCGCCATACCAGGGGCCGCCGCCCCAGGGACCGTAATGGTCGTAATAGTCGTCATCCCAGCCTCCCCACCAGGCGTTGGCCGGCAGTGCGGCCAGTCCAAGCACGCCAGCCAGGGCAAGACCAGCTAATGTAGATAGGTATTTTTTCATTTCCAATCCTCCCTCGTTTTTTTCGCGCTATTGGGTAGTCTCCATGTAAGTACTTTTTCAAATACCATCATAAATTATAGCCAAATTGTGAAAAACTTGAGAGGCCATGCGGAAAAAAACGCGGGCCGGGTTATTCAGGATAGTACGTCTGGTGCTCACCGAAAACACCGCGGAATCCCCTGAGCACTCCCTGATCTCCCTTGAGCGGGCCAATTGGGGGGCGCAACCTCATTATTCGTATCGTCGCCGCCTCTCGATGGTAGACAGGGATGACTCGCGCTGTGCGCTCGCCCCTTCGGGGCCGCCACCGCTGCGCGATGGCGTTGTCTCGCACCTGCGGTGCTCGGCTCGAACCCGGCGTGGGTCCTCACCCACCCATGCCCACCAACACAAAAGCCCCCTGACGGGGGCTTTTTGTATTGGCGGAGAGGCAGGGATTCGAACCCTGGGAGCCTTACGGCTCAACGGTTTTCAAGACCGCCGCTTTCGACCACTCAGCCACCTCTCCAGTGCGGCGACAGGATACCGGAATCTCGCGAGGTTTGACCAGCGAAAAACCCTGATTTATCCATGTTTTTCAAGTTGCTGTTTCTGGCCGGGATGATATCCTAGTCGGAACGAACCATGACTGCTGCTGTCATAACAGTCGGTTCGATTCTTCCGTAAACAAGAGGATTTATGACTATGATGGATAAGACCTTAACGGCCTCGCAACAGTCGGCGCTGGCGACTAACAAGGTACTGCGTAACACCTACACCCTGTTGTCCATGACGCTGCTTTTCAGTGCTGCATGTGCGGGTGCTGCAGTAATGCTGAATATGCCGCCGATGGGCATCGTCATTACCCTGGTCGGGTATTTTGGCCTGCTGTTCCTGACCACCAAGCTGCGCAACAGTGCCTGGGGTCTGGTTTCCGTCTTTGCCCTGACAGGTTTCATGGGGCTCACGCTGGGTCCTATTCTCAGCATGTACCTGTCGATACCAAACGGTGAACAGATCGTTATGACGGCGATGGGTGGTACCGGTGTGATCTTTCTGGGACTTTCCGGTTACGCACTGACAACACGCAAGGATTTCAGTTTCCTGGGCGGTTTCCTGATGGTCGGTATCCTGGTGGCATTTCTGGCGGGTATTGCCAGTCTGTTCTTCAGTATGCCGGGATTGTCACTGGCCGTGTCTGCCATGTTCGTCCTGCTGATGTCCGGGCTGATCCTGTACCAGACCAGTCAGATCATCCACGGTGGTGAGACCAACTACATCATGGCTACCGTGACGCTGTATATCTCGATCTACAACCTGTTCGTCAGCCTGCTGCACCTGCTCGGTGCCTTTGGTGGTAATGATTAACACTTGATCGACAAGACTGATGACAAGGCCCCGCACTGCGGGGCCTGTTTTTATGGGGTACTGAAATGCATGATACGTTTGAAACTCGTAACGAGGTCGAGGAAAAACTGCTGTCCGCGCAGGAGGGGCAGCTGTCGACAGATGATTTTATGACCTACCTGATGGACACCCAGGTGTTCATGCCGGTCAAGGACTCGATTGGCATCGAGGGTTTCACCAGCAGTGACAAGGCCGTGCCCCTGACCCTGACAACAGAAGACAATATCGAAGTATTGATCCTGTTCACCAGTCCGGAGCGGTCCAAGGTATTTCTGCAGGACTTTCCAGAATATGACGGGGGTTTGCTGGCAGAATTCAAATGGATACTGGAACGAACCGGCAGCGGTATCGGTGTTTCAATCAATCCGGACTGGCCCGTGGGAATCGACCTCGAGCCCGACATGCTCGAGCAACTGAGAAGCAACTAGTTACCTTGAGCTCGCCGGTTGCGCCTGCCCTGCCCTGGCGAGACCCGCTGTTCTACCTGGCGCTGCTGGCCGGGCCGGTTAGCTGGCTGGCACTGTTCTTTATCCTGCAGCCGGCTATCCAGTGGGGCTGGCCGCTGCATGAGCCCTGGCAATTCCTGATGCCCGTGGTGTTCTACCCGGTTATCGAGGAGATCGTGTTCCGGGGTTATCTGCAGGAACTGGTGCACGACAGGATCAGCAGCCGGTCATTCGGGCCGTTGAGTGTGGCCAACCTGCTCACCAGTGTTCTGTTCACCGCGTTGCATTTTATCTACCACGCACCGGCCTGGGCGGCACTGGTGTTTCTGCCTTCGCTGGTCTTTGGGTTCTTCAAGGACCGCACCGGTAGCTTGACGGCCCCCATCCTGTTGCACGTCTTTTATAACGCGGGCTTTTTGTGGCTGTTTACGAGTCCGGTGCCGTAATAGAATCTGGTGTTCGCGCCTGCAAGGCGCTGCTACACACTGGATACTGGTGCACAAAAGCCACCCTGCAGGAGCGGACCGCGTCCGCGACAGGGTGCGCCCCGGTCGCGCATACGATGCGCTCCTGAAGGTGTTGGCTAGTGCGTAGGAGCGCCTTGCAGGCGCGAATGATCCTGGCGCGCAACTAGATTCCACTAACTATCTCGAGAAATTTCGCATAGCGGGCACGTAAGCCCGCATCATCTGCAGGCGTGAACGTTGCCCCGCTCCCGCCGGGTCGCCAGCTGTCCGGACAACCCGCAGCCAGCCAGGCAATGCCGCGTGCTGTGGCCTCCACCTGCACAGGCCGGTGAA
>CAJQNP010000069.1 GCA_905479705.1 uncultured Gammaproteobacteria bacterium | reverse complement strand
TTGTAGTGTAACGGGCGTGTTCATATCGTTAGGGATTCGCGCCCGCACCACAGGATATGCAATGGTGTGCGGTGTTCAAATAAGCCGTAGGAGCGGACCGCAGTCCGCGCCCCCTGCGGGAAACAATCAGCCTGCCGGCGTGAACGCTCTAGCGTCTGCGGCGGCCGCGCTTTTCCGATGGCCGCTTTTTACCTGACGGTTTCGGCGGATCCAGTTTCACCAGCGCATACAGGCTCGCGAGCTCTTTATCATTCAGATCACGGTAGCGACCGGCGCGCACATCACGCGACAACTCGATGGGGCCGTAACGAATCCTGATCAGCCGGCTGACCTTGAGGCCCTGCGATTCCCACAGGCGCCGTACTTCACGGTTCTTGCCCTCGCGCAGCATGACATGATACCAGTGGTTGGCACCCGCGCCCCCGGCATCCAGCAAGGATTCAAACGAGGCCATGCCGTCATCCAGCATGACACCCTGTTGCAGGCGCTGCAGCGTCTCGTCATCCACCGTGCCGAGCACACGCACCGCGTACTCACGCTCCACTTCCCACGACGGGTGCATCAGCCGATGCGCCAGCTCGCCATCCGTGGTCACCAGCAGCAGGCCCGCGGTATTGAAATCCAGTCGTCCCACGCTGATCCAGCGACCGTTTTGAATGCGCGGGAGGTTGTCAAACACCGTGGGCCGGCCGGCCTCATCCTTGCGGGTGGTCAGCTCGCCGGCAGGCTTGTGATAGAGCAGTGTTCGCGGCGCCTCGGTCGAAGCAGCAATCGAGACCGCCCTGCCATTCAGACGGATGTTGTCAGTATCAGAGACACTGACACCGATTTCAGCCAACTTGCCGTTGACCGTGATGCGCCCTTCGCGAATCCATGTTTCAATCTGGCGTCGCGAGCCATGACCGGCACGCGCAAGGACTTTCTGTAAACGTTCAGCCAACAGTGCGGGGCTTAATGCAGCGTAGCGAGATTGTCACTCTCGGTGGCTTCGGGGGCGACAGCCACATCTTCAGACACACCCTCTTCAGCGACTTCTTCGCCACCTGCCTCGACATCTGCCCCGGCATTTGCTTCAGTCGCCTCGTCGTTGGCCGGCGTCAGCTCGAGACCGGGGATGTCCGACAGGTCCAGCTCCAGCTCCTTGCCGATCTCGTTGAGATCACGCAGCTCGGCGAGTGACGGCAGCTCATTGAGATTTTTCAGGCTGAAATAGTCGAGAAACTTCTTCGTGGTACCGTACATGGCAGGACGCCCCGGGACCTCGCGGTGGCCGACGACATGCACCCACTCGCGCTCGAGCAGCGTCTTGATGATGGTGGTAGAGACACTGACACCGCGCACCTCCTCGATCTCGCCGCGCGTCACCGGTTGCCGGTAGACGATCAGGGCAAGCGTTTCCAGCAGGGCACGCGAGTAACGCGCCGGCTTCTCTTCCCAGAGGCGTGCAACCCACGGCTGCATGCCCTCGCGCACCTGGATACGGTAACCACTACCGACCTGGACCAGGTCAATACCGCGCGCTTCGTAATCCGCCTGCAATGCACTCACTGCCTCGCGAATGTCGTTGCGCTCGGGCTTGTCCTGTTCCTCAAACAGGGCCAGCAGCTGGTCAAGGCTCAGCGGACGGCCGGCTGCCAGCAGGATGGATTCAATGACGTTCTTCAGCTGATTTGTTTCCATGTGTGTATCCGCAATTGCTTCAGGCAGTGGCCTGTTCAGGCGCGAGTTCTTCTATCTCTGTTGCTTCCGGCTCGACGGTGGTTTCCGCGCGGGTCGCCGCCTTGACGTGTATCGGTGCAAACGGCTCCGACTGTGTCAAATCAAGCAGTGATTCCTTGACCAGCTCTAGAATCGCCAGGAATGAAACCACCACCCCCATGCGTCCTTCTTCCGGGGTGAACAGATCCACGAAGCGGGTGAACTGCGTGGAGTTGACCTTGCTGAGTACGCTCGACATGCGCTCCCTGACCGACAGCGACTCCAGCTGCACATGGTGATGGGCATACATGGAGGCGCGCTTCATCACCTCCTGAAAGGCGCTGATCAGGTCCTGCAGCTCCACGTCCGGCGGCATCGCAACCACCTTGCGCTCGGGTGGCTCGGCAGCGGCCTGGTAGACATCACGCCCGAGCCGGGGCAAGGCATCGATATCCTCGGCGGCCTGCTTGTAACGCTCGTATTCCTGCAGGCGGCGCACCAGCTCGGCGCGCGGATCATCCTCGTCTTCCTCGATATCCTTCGCGCGCGGCAACAACATGCGTGACTTGATCTCGGCAAGCATGGCGGACATGACCAGATACTCGGCTGCCAGCTCAAGCTGCATATCCTGCATTAAATCGATGTATTCGATGTACTGGCGGGTGATATCGGCGACTGCTATATCCGTGATATCGAGGTTTTCCCGGCGGATCAGGTAGAGCAGCAGATCCAGCGGACCCTCGAAGGCCTCGAGGAACACTTCCAGTGCCTGCGGGGGTATGTAGAGGTCCTTGGGTAGCGCGTCGAGGGCCTTGCCCTGTACAACGGCGATGGGTAGTTCTTCCTGGGTCTGGATGTCCGGCTGTGCTTCGCGGCTCTGGTTTTCGCTCATTGAGTACCCTGGTACGTGGTGACCGTGGTCGTATCCTAGGGACGATTTCAATCGTCCGGAGGATACTACCCTATTTTCAACGATTTGTCGCTTTTTTTACAGTTGACTCAAGGTTTCAGGTATAGGCCAGACCCATCGCCTGGCGCACCTCTTCGAGGGTATCGCGGGCCACGTCACGCGCGGCATCGGAGCCCTCGTGAATGATGGCGCGAACCCGGCGCGGGTCCTGCTCAAATTCGCGGGCGCGTTCCTGTATCGGCCCCAGTTCCTGCAGCACGGCCTCGATAATGTGCTGCTTGCAATCGATGCAGCCGATGCTCGCGGAGGTACACCCCTCGCGCACGCCCTGCTTCACCGTGTCGTCGGAATACACCTCGTGCAACTGCCACACCGGACAGACATCGGGATTACCGGGATCGGTGCGCCGCACGCGTGCCGGATCGGTCGGCATGGTGCGTAACTTGTCGCGCACATCGTCCGGCGCCTCGCGCAGCGAAATGGTGTTGTTGTAGGACTTGGACATCTTCTGCCCGTCCAGCCCCGGCATTTTGGATGCCGGTGTCAGCAGCGCCTCGGGCTCGGTCAGGATCATGCGGCCGCTGCCTTCCAGATAACCCAGCAGCCGTTCACGGTCGGTGATGGCAAGATTCTGCTGCTCCGCGAGCAGTGCGTGGGCAACACCAATCGCCTCGTGATCACCCTGCTCCTGGTAACGTTTCAGCAGGTCACGGTAGAGGCGCGCATTCTTCTTGCCCATCTTCTTGATGGCCGCCTCGGCCGCCTCTTCAAATCCGGGTTCGCGACCGAACAGGTGATTGAAGCGACGCGCCACCTCGCGGGTCAGCTCGACATGGGCCACCTGGTCTTCGCCGACCGGTACCTTGTCGGCGCCGTAGATCAGGATGTCGGCGCTCTGCAACAGCGGGTAACCCAGAAAACCGTAGGTCGCAAGGTCACGTTCACGCAGCTTTTCCTGCTGGTCCTTGTAGCTGGGTACGCGCTCCAGCCAGCCGAGCGGTGTCACCATCGACAGCAACAGGTGCAACTCGGCGTGCTCGGGCACATGCGACTGGATGAACAGCTGTGCCGAACCGGGATTGACGCCGGCAGCCAGCCAGTCGACCACCATCTCCCAGACACTGTCCGCGATGATGTGTGAATCCTCGTAGTGTGTTGTCAGCGCATGCCAGTCAGCGACAAAGAAAAAGCAGTCAAACTCCTGCTGCAGCCTGACCCAGTTTTTCAGTACACCGTGATAGTGCCCCAGGTGCAGCTGCCCCGTGGGTCGCATGCCGGACAACACCCGGCTCGTGGGATTCATACCAACCAAAATATTCTCCTATCTACCCATTAGTGCCATAAGCAGGATTTGAAACTTCTGTGCCGACAGTCCGGATACCGGGACCACCATCGACATGACCAGGCTGATAACCGGCCACAACACCAGCCCAAGGATACCGGTAACCAGCAGACCGATCAGGATGAAAAAGCCGTAGGGCTCGATACGACTGAAACGGTATGCCCACGGTCCCGGCAGCAGGCCGGTCATGACGCGCCCGCCATCCAGCGGTGGCAGCGGCAGCAGGTTCAGCACCATGAGAATGATATTGATGGTGATGCCCGCCACCCCCATGTAGATGAGCGGCATCCCCGGCTCGCCCAGCAACACACCGAGACGAATCAACAAGGCCCAGGCAATCGCCATGAACAGGTTGGAGATCGGGCCGGCCGCGGCGACCAGCGCCATGTCGCGTTTCGGGTGATGCAGGTTGCGCCAGTTGATGGGTACCGGCTTGGCGTAGCCAAACAGGAAGCCCGCCTGCAGCAACACCAGCAGGCCGGGTATCAGGATGGTGCCGACCGGGTCGACATGCTTGAGCGGATTCAGTGTCAGCCGACCCAGCATGAAGGCCGTGTTATCGCCCAGCTTGCGGGCGACAAAGCCGTGCATCACCTCGTGCACGGTAATACCGAGCAACACGGGCACCACCCATATCGAGATCTTTTGCACCAGGCTGAGTTCGAGCATCGGCGGATTATAACCTTATGATGGGTAAATGCAGCAGCGCGGGTAATGCCCTGAAACAACCTTCGCAAACACGATCATTTTTCCTCAGGACCATCTGATTGCGCAGCAGCGGCTTGTAGCCGCGATCGCGCCTGCAAGGCGCTCCTGCAACAATAGCGCGAGCGTGCATAAGCGTTGCGGACTAGAAACCTTCGACGCTGCCACAGCCTTCGCGCACCACCTCGGGCACGCCATCGACCAGCTCGACCACCGTGGTCGGTTCGACGCCGCAGTTTCCCCCGTCGATCACGAGGTCGACATCATGTTCCAGGCGTTCGCGAATATCGTGGGCATCGGTCTCCGGCATGTCTGCGCCCGGCAGTATCAGCGTTGAACTCATCAGGGGTTCACCCAGCTCTTCCAGCAAGGCCTGGGCGATCGGGTGGTCGGGAATGCGAATGCCGATGGTCTTGCGCTTCGGGTGCTGCAGGCGCCGCGGCACTTCGTGCGTGGCGCGCAGGATAAAGGTGTAGGCGCCCGGGGTCAGTGACTTCATCAGCCGGTAGCTGCTGTTGTCGACCCGCGCGTAGGTCGAGATCTCCGAGAGGTCGCTGCACACCAGGGTGAAGTTGTGCCTGTTGTCGAGCTGGCGAATACGCCGAATACGCTCCATGCCACGCTTGTCACCGACGCGACAACCCAGCGCGTAACTGGAATCGGTTGGATAGACCAGCAGACCATTGTTGCGAATGATCTCCACGGCCTGGTGCACCAGGCGCGCCTGCGGATTAACCGGGTGTATCTGGAAATACTGGCTCATGCGGTTACCGCGTTACTGGACAGACCAGGACTCGCTTTCCCACACCGGCAGGCAGCCGCTCGGCAAGTCCGGCAACTCGCCCAGCCGTATCCAGGGATTCTCGGGACCGTGATAGTCAGACCCGCACGACGCCAGCAGTTGTTCACGCCGGCACAGCGCCGACATGTGGCGAACGTTATCCGGCGTGTGACTGCCCGAGACCACCTCCATGCCCAGCCCACCGGCATCACGAAACTCACCCAGCAGGCGGCGCAGTTTTGTGGCGGTCATGTGATAGCGTGCCGGGTGTGCAATGACGGCCATGCCTCCGGCCTGCTGAATCCAGTCAAGCACCTCGTCGAGCGCAGCCCACTCACCGGCCACGTAGCCGGGCTTGCGGTTGACCAGAAAACGCTTGAACACCTCGCGCACCGAACGGGCATGACCGGCTGCAACCAGGTGCTGTGCAAAGTGCGTGCGGCCGACGATATTGCCCTTTGCCAGGGTGCGTGCACCGTCATAGCAACCACCGATTCCGGCACGCGCCAGGCGACGCCCGATTTCCTCGGCCCGCCATGCGCGGAACTCGCGCAACCCGGCCAGCCCCTGCTGCAGGGCAGGACATTGCGCATCCACGCCAAGACCGAGCACGTGAATGGTCTGCGCACCCCAGCTGACGGAAATCTCCACACCGGATACCAGTTGCAGCCCCAGCGCGGACGCACGCCGCGCAGCCGCGTCGAGGCCATCCAGCGTGTCGTGGTCGGTCAGTGCCAGCACGTCCACGCTGGCGGCGTGTGCGGCGTCCACCAGTTCAACCGGGCTGAGAGTGCCGTCGGAGGCAATGGAATGACTGTGAAGATCGTAGCGTAAACTCATCCGTCCCATTCTACAGGACACTGCTTTATAATGTGTTCCCGAGTTACATCACCATACAATTTACCGGGCAATACACCATGTACATTCCGACAGGCGAGCTGCACGTCATTCTCACCGAGATCGACGGCATCCTGAACAGTTGCAGGACCAATGAAACAGAAATGACCTCGCCGTCACCCGGTGCAGACCTGATAACCCTGGCACAGGCACTGGAGCAGCTGGCCGATGTCATGACGCGTGTCGAGGGCGACATCAAGTCAGGCGGCAACACCACCGCGGCGGACATCACCGAGATCGGCGCCTATGCGTTGCAGCTGCAGGAGGCGCTCGCTGCAGCGTGCGAGAAGCAGTCCCTGCCCGAACAGCAGCAGCCCCTGGCGCTGCTGGCAATCAACATGGCACTCTGGATCGCGCAACACAGCGGTCAGATCGAGTTACTGGAACCGGTTGCCAACGCCATTGCGCTGCTCGCCAACAAGAGTCGCGACCCGGCAGACCTGGGCAAACTGAGTGGCGTCATCAGCACGATCATCGACGCCGTGGCACCGGTCATCAGCCAGGACCTGGAAAAGATGAACGCCGGGCGTCCCTGGCGCGTCCTGCTGCTGAACCACAGCATCGTCGCAACACGCAGTCACGACACAGGGCTGATGGAGGCTGCCTTCGCGCTGCTGACCAGCAACCTGCCGGAGGATGCCACGCGCTTCTTCAGTGAGGGCATGGAACAGATGGAGGCACTGGATTATCCCGCGCATGTCCGCGCGGTCATGCAGAAATACCACAGCCAGTGGCCGGCCAATCGCTCCCTCCACTAGCCGTGGAACGACACACGGCCGGCGCCGCCGCACGCCAGCCGGCATACCCCGGGTTGGGCACCCGGTCAGAAAACCCGCGAATAATCGGCCAATTTGCCGCCCACACGGGTCGAATGCTTTAACTGCCCCTGTAAAAAGTCTATGATTCGGCACCTCCCGGCAACGTTGCCTGGAACTTCCACTGTAAATCCCGGACAAATCTTGCAATGAAGTTTCTCTTTGACCTGTTCCCCATCATCCTGTTTTTCGTGGCCTACAAGATGTATGACATCTATGTCGCCACGGCCGTCGCCATTGCTGCCGCGTTTGTGCAGACCGGCCTGTTCTGGATGAAGAACCGCAAGTTTGAAAAAATGCACCTCATCACGCTGGGGATACTGGTGGTCTTCGGTGGCCTGACACTGCTGTTGCGCGACCCGGTTTTCATCAAGTGGAAACCTACCGTGGTCAACTGGCTGTTCGGCGTCACCTTTCTTGGCAGCCAGTTCATTGGCCAGAAGACACTGGTGGAACGCATGATGGGTCATGCGATCACCGCACCCGGCCCGGTCTGGCAACGCCTCAACTGGGCATGGATTCTGTTCTTCGTCTTCATGGGCTTGATCAACCTGTATGTCGCCTATAACTTCAGCGAGGAGACCTGGGTCAACTTCAAGCTGTTTGGCATGATGGGACTGACGCTGGTGTTTGTCTTCGGCCAGGCCTTTTACCTGAGTCGCTACATGGAAGCCGACGAGGAGGCAAAGTAATGCTGTACGCCATCATCAGCGAGGACACGCCCGGCACGCTTGATAAACGCCTGGCAACACGCCCGGCCCACCTGGAGCGCCTCACTGCCCTGCAGGACGCGGGGCGACTGGTACTGGCGGGGCCACACCCGGCCATCGACAGTGCCGACCCGGGCGATGCCGGCTTTTCCGGCAGCCTGGTTGTCGCCGAGTTTGCCTCGCTGCACGAGGCACAGGCCTGGGCAGACGCCGACCCCTACATGACGGCCGGTGTGTACGCACAGGTCAACGTAAAACCCTTCAAAAAGGTACTGCCCTGACATGTCTGAGCGTAGCGCCATGATTCACCAGCGCCTCACGCGCGCACTGAATCCCGTAAAACTTGAAATTGTCGACGAGAGCGCAAAGCATGCCGGGCATGCCGGTGCAGCCAGTGGCGGCGGCCACTTTATCGTCACGATTGTTTCAACGGCCTTTGAGAACAAGTCACTCATACAACGCCATCGACTGGTCTATGATGCCGTCGATGATATTATGCATTCGGAAATCCACGCCCTAAGCATCCAGGCCAGCACGCCTGATGAATCCTGATCACCCACCCACAAAGGACACATTCATGAATTATCGTCATTACCTGGTACTCATCGCGTCACTCGCCGCACTGGCCGGCTGCGACCAGATGCAATCCGGCAGCCGCACTGACAGTGACGCCGCAGTCAGCGCACCCGCCCCGGCTCCGGCCGTCAGCGGCGAGGTCGTGGCCATCGTCAACGGTGCGCCAATCACGCAGAATGTACTCGACATCTATGCCGCCCAGCGCAAGGCGCAGCCCGGCAACGAGGAAGCCAATTCGCAGGAAATGGTCCTGAATGAACTGATCTCGCTGGAACTGATGCGTCAGGACAGCGTCAACAAGGGCCTGAATACCCAGGCCGTTGTCATCGCCACGCTGGACCAGCAGAATCGTACCGCACTCGCCGGTGCCGCCATCAAGGACTACATGGCGAAGAATCCTGTCAGCGACGAGGCCGCCAAGGCGGTCTACGACGAGCAGATGGGTGCCGCCGGCAAGGAATACAACGCCCGCCATATCCTGGTCGCTGACGAGGAAGCCGCCAACAATGTCATCAAGCTGCTGGACAGCGGCAGCGACTTTTCCGAGCTCGCCAAGGAGAAATCAACCGGGCCGTCCGGCCCGAGTGGCGGCAAGCTTGGCTGGTTCGGCGCCGGACAGATGGTCAAGCCGTTTTCCGATGCTGCCGCAGGACTGGAAAAAGGTGCCTACACCAGGACACCGGTGCAAACGCAGTTTGGCTGGCACGTGATCATCCTCGACGACGTGCGCGACAGCACGCCGCCGCCGTTTGACGACGTCAAGGAGCGTATCAAGCTGCTGCTCGCCAACCAGCAATTGCAGGAGTATGTCGAAACCATGAAGAGCAACGCTGCAATCGAAATCAAGTAATTCAACAAGCCCGGCTGGCGGAACTGTTCCGCCAGCCGCCGCTTGTCTACCCGACTAACGCGCCGGCGCCCGCCTTTCCGGTAACGTCATTTCCTTCGAATGCTCGTCCGAACCCAGACTGAACCATGCCTGTATGCGCACTCCCTCGCGAGCATCGTCGATGATGTTCATACAACTGTCGCGCTGTTCATCGACCAGTTCGTAGATTGTTTCATTGTCGGTTCCGGTCGACTCAAGCAGTTCCTGAACGGTGTGCAGCAATGCCCGCGCATTCTCCGGCAACAGCGACTCTTTCATGTGAAAGCTGTACTTCAGGTAGTGTCCCGGGTGCAGCCAGGCATCGTCGACCCGGGTTACCCGCGTATCGACAACCTGGAAGCGCAGCGACTGCTGCGGGCTCGCGGCCTCGAGCATGCCGAGCAGACGCGATAACAGTATCAGTACCTGCTCGCGTTGCAGGGTTGTAGCGTTCACCCCGGCGACGATGGCAGCTTCACGCTCACGCCCCCGGGCGAACCCCTCAAGGTGTGCAAGCAGTGCCGAGAAATCGTCTTGCAGCCTCTCGCGCATCGCTGACAGGTCCGCCAGTGTGCCCTGGAATTTCAGCAGCCCGGTGTCCCCGATCTCACGCGCGCTGTCTTCCCCGGCAGCCGCTGGAATCACTTGTGGCACGGTCTCGACTTCAGCGTCATCCAGGACAGCGTCCCCCGGCAGCGCGACCGGCAGCTGGATGGCCTCGATCAGGGCCGGCCACAAGGCCGGCAGGGTCCGCGGACCGGAAAAGAACTGCAGCTCGATGTCCTCCAGCGTGTCCGCGAGCGCGACCACGCCGGCCGTGGCCGGGGCATCGGGAAAGATGGCAGTGAAGGCCTGGCGTACCAGTTGCGCCCGGCCGACGGCCTCGTCCTCGGGCACCGCCCCCAGCAGGGGAATATCGATGCCGAGGGCCGCCTTCACCTGCCGTGAGAACTCCTCATATATTTCCATACTATCAACAGGGTAGCCAACCTTGTTTACAAGAAGTCGAAGCTGTCCGGCCAGGCCATTCAGCTGCAACACCCTGAGCAGGGCAAAGGCCTCGGCCCGGGACTGTGGCTCTGGCGTCACCACGACCACGACGATGGCCGCAGACCGGCAGCAGGCCAGCTGGGTGCGGGGATCCATTCCGGACGTATCAAAAATAAACTCATCGTAGCCGTCCGGCACGTCCAGCTCCTCCAGGCAGCGGGTACGTTGCTCGGCCGGTATCGACGGCCATTCCCGCAGGGGCATGCCACAGGAAAGGATATCGACGCCCTGGTAACCGCTGCGCAGCAGGCCACGGGCATCATCGGCACGCCGCAGCATGGTTACCGGCTGCTGCAGCTGCAACAGCTGGTCGACCGGTGCCGCGCCGCCACTCACGCAGAACACGCCGGCCTGGCGGCCACGGCGGACCTGTTCCAGTGCGACATTGACAGCCAGGTGGGTAACACCACTGCCCGGCAAGCCACTTGTTATTGTCATTATTCGGGTCATTTCAGCAAATCCCTGCGAATGAAATCCTGTCTGCTTTCATTCTGCGTGTAGCGCTTACGGTACACGCCAAAAAATACGTCAGTATTACACCCTGTTACTGGCTCTGATCCTCGATGCGCTGGCGTTGCTGCCCGCTTGCAGTACCCAGCACATCCTCGACGTCGCGCGCCTTGTCGATCATATCGGTCTGCTCCTGCCACATGTGACCATCGCTTTCAGGCTCGCCGCCGCAGGCGCATAACACCATGACACTGCACAACAGGTATTTTCTCATTCCATGCTCCTGTCACGTTCAGCCAGCCAGGCCGTCATTTCAGTCATCGGCATCGGCCTGCTGACAAAATAGCCCTGGTAATAATCACAACCCATCGACCTGAGCCTGTCCAGCACAGCGGCCGTTTCGACACCTTCTGCAGTCACGGTCAGCCCGAGACTGTGTGCAAGGTCAATGGTGGCCCTGATAATCGAGGCATTCTCTTCATCGGTGTCCATGTCGATAACAAACGACTTGTCCACCTTGAGGGTATGCACCGGCAAGCGCTTCAGATAGACCAGCGAGGAATGCCCGGTACCGAAATCATCGATGGACAGCTTGAATCCCCTGTCGGCAAGCTGGTCCAGTGTTTCTATCACCTGGTTCGGGTCCAGCATAACCCCGGTTTCCGTGATTTCAAGTAGCAGCGACTCCGGCTGCAGGCGGTACTCGTCCAGTGAGGCCTGGATCTTCGCCATCAGGTTGAAATCATGCAGGTTATGCATCGACAGGTTGATCCCCGCGCGCAGCCCGGGGGCAGTGGCATGGATACCGGCCAGTTCGCCGCAGGCCGTGTTTATGACCCACTCGGACAACTGCTTGATCAGGCCGCTCTTTTCCGCAACCCGGATAAAGGAGTCAGGCATCAGTATGCCGCCGTCCGGCTGGCGCCAGCGCACCAGGGTCTCTACATAGCTGACGTCGCCGCTCCTGAACTCGATCACCGGCTGGTACACCAGGAACAGGTCGTTGTGCTCGAAGTCCGCATTCAGCATGCCGTCCAGCGTCATCCTTGCATGACTGATGTCCACGGTGATCGCGGGGTTGAACACGGCATAGCCCACCTTGTTATCCTTGGCCGAGTACATGGCATAGTCCGCGTTATGCAACAGCGTGTCCGCCTCGTCGCCGTGTTCGGGCATCAGCGCAATGCCGATCGAGACCGACGCCGTCAGGATATGACCGTCCACCTCGAAGTCCGGATACATGGACTGGATTATCTTCTCGGCAACCTGCACGGCCTGCGCTTCATCGGTATCCGGCAGAATCACCACAAACTCGTCACCACCGAGCCGTGCCAGCGTGTCCGACTCGCGTAACTCCCCTGCGATGCGCTCCACGACAGACTTTAACAGCAGGTCGCCGGTATGATGACCCAGCAGGTCATTGACATACTTGAAGCGCACCATGTCGATCAGCAGGATGGCCGCCCTGCCCGGTGTACGCTTGTGCTCGACCAGTATCTGCTTGAGGCGGTCAACCAGCAGCGCCCTGTTATAGGTACCCGTCAACGGATCCCTGATGGCGAGATCATGCAGGGTTTCGTAGAGTTCACCCAGCTCGTGAAAACTGACCGGTACATCCTTTTCAGTCACGATGGCTGCATCGGACTCCGACTTGCCGCCGGTCCAGATATAACGCAGCTGATAGCTGAGTTCACGCAACGGTTTCAGAACCGAGTACTTGACCAGCAGCAGCGCAAGCATGACGGTCGCAATGATAATCAGCGCCACGATCAGCAACAGGCGGTTATTGGTCCTCTCGATCTGTGTCACCAGGTCATCTGCATTGCGCAATGCAGAAATCGTCAGGGCCGTTTGCGCATCCCGCGTGGTCAGCGCGTAGTCAACCTTGACGTCATTGCGCTCGCTCTCCTCGCTCCACGCGGCGGCAACATGCAGAACCGAGTCATCGGGCAGAGAAACACGCACCGGCATCTTCAGACGTGGGCCGATCTTCGTCAGCTTGCTGACCGGGCTGGTGACAACCTGCAGGTAACCACTCGGTGACAAACCACCGATGGGCGCAAGCGCTGCAAGATGGGGCTCCCCCTTGTAGAGACATAACTCGTACAGCGGCTTGAGCCGCCGCGCCCCCTGCCGCAGGTGCGCGCTGGAGGTCAGGCCGGGGCAGATGAGGTCCTGTGCATCAGCGGCACGCCGGGTTGATTCACCCAGCAACCTGAAATTGATATCAAACGCGTACAGCCCGACCAGGTTGACGGCATTGGATGTCACCGGGGCCTGCTGGTATTGCGCGTCCAGCACGGCCGAAATCTCGGCGTCGTCACCCGAGGCAAATGCCGTACGAAAGGCAGACAGGCTCTGGATCCGCAACCCCAGCTGGCGCGCACTGTCTGCATCTTCATGGATAATCTCTGCCGATTCAGCAGCAATCAGCTGCGTCATGTACTGGCGCTGGAAATCAAAGGCCAGGTCACGGTAGGTGCGCGCATTCAGGTAGACCGTGACCGCGCTGATGACGCCGAGCAGGATAATCGCCAGCACCAGGCCGGACAGCAGGTTAACGTTGGGTCGCTTGATCATGAGTCGCCGGGCAATCGATCACGGACAGCCGTGTTGACCTCACCCGGAGACCAGTTTAACGCATGCAGCCTCGTCAAGTATTGCTATGCCGAGCTTGACGGCCTTGTCATGCTTGGAACCCGGGTTCTCTCCCGCCACGACAAAGTCGGTGTTCTTCGATACGCTGCCCGTCACCCTGGCGCCCAGCGACTGCAGTCTGTCCTTCAATTCTGCGCGCGGCATGGACAGCGTGCCGGTCAATACAAAGGTCTTGCCGGCCAGGGGCTGTTGCCGTGGCTGCTCGACAAGCTCCCAGTGAATACCGGCATCCAGCAGCTTGGCAATGACATCGCGGTTATGCTGCTCGGCAAAGAACTCGCGGATGCGGGTGGCCACCACCGGTCCGACATCGGGTACCGCCTCTAGCGTTTCGGCATCGGCCGCCATGACCGCATCCAGGTCCCTGAATTCCCGTGCCAGCGTCTGTGCCGTGGTCTCCCCGACCTCGCGAATACCGAGTGCGTAGATAAATCGCGCGAGCGATGTCGACTTGCTTGCCTGCAGCGCCTCGACCAGGTTGCTCGCGGATTTCTCGGCCATGCGTTCAAGCCCGGCAAGGTCGTCGATCGTCAGCTGATACAGGTCGCTGACATCGTGGATCAGCGACTTCTCAACCAGCTGCTCCACCAGCTTGTCGCCCAGCCCCTCGATATCCAGTGCGCGCCGCGAGGCGAAATGCTTGATCGCCTCCTTGCGCTGTGCCGGGCAGAACAGGCCGCCGGAGCAACGTACCGCCGTCTCGCCTTGCACTCGCATGACGTGCGAACCGCACACCGGACAGCGTGCCGGCATGTGAAACTTGCGCGCACCCCTGCGGCGCTTTTCGCGAAGCACGCGCACCACCTCGGGTATCACGTCGCCGGCACGGCGCACGATCACGGCATCGCCCGTGCGCACATCCTTGCGCTGCACCTCTTCCTCGTTGTGAAGCGTTGCATTGGTGACGGTGACACCGCCGACAAATACCGGCTCAAGCCGTGCCACCGGTGTCAGGGCACCGGTACGACCGACCTGCACCTCGATATCCTGCACCGTTGTTTCACGTTCCTGTGCCGGAAACTTGCGGGCAATGGCCCAGCGCGGCGCGCGTGCAACAAACCCCAGTGATGACTGCTGGTCAAGCCGGTTGACCTTGAACACCACACCGTCGATTTCAAAGGGCAGCGTGTCGCGCTGTTGCCGGTATTGTTCGTAGTAGCCCATGCAACCTGCCACGCCGCTGACACACTGCACGTCCTCGTAGACACGCAAGTGCCATTCCTGTAACTGCGCGAGAATATCAATATGGGTCGACGCCAGCGTGCCGCCCGTCACCTTGCCAACACCGTAGCAGAACATTTCCAGCGAACGCTGTGCCGTAATCGCCGGGTCCAGCTGGCGCAGACTGCCGGCCGCGGCATTGCGTGGATTGACGAAGGGCTTGCTGCCTTGCTCGGCCGCCAGCCTGTTCAACGCGGCAAAACCGGCATGCGACATGTACACCTCACCGCGCACCTCCAGCACCCCGGGAATGGCGGCGCCGGACAGCTTCAGCGGTACCGAGGCAATGGTACGCACGTTCTGCGTCACATCCTCGCCGGTCTCCCCGTCACCCCGGGTTGCCGCCCGCACCAGCTTGCCATCCTGGTAAAGCAGGCTGATCGCCAGGCCATCGAGCTTGGGTTCCGCGGCATACTCAACACTGTCTGTCTCGAGTCGGTCGCGGACACGCCGGTCAAAATCCATCAATTCCTCGTCGGAGAAGGCATTGTCGAGCGACAGCATGCGCATCTCGTGATGCACCTCGCCGAACGCCTTCAACGGTGCGGCACCGACACGCTGCGTCGGCGAATCCGCCGTCACCAGCTCGGGATACTCTGCCTCGATGGATTGCAGTTCGCGGAGTAACTGGTCGTACTCCGCATCCGGGATCAGGGGATCATCCCGGCTGTAGTAAAGATAGTTATGCTTGTGTAATTCGCTATGCAGTGTCCGCGCACGATCGCGCACGGATTTCGGCACGGTCATGAGGCGGCATTCGCCACCCGCTGTTGCAGCTGGTAGCTGATCACCTCTTCACGCATGTGGCCGATTGTCTGGTTGGTCAGCACGCTGCGCGTTGCATCGCACACGGTGCTGTCCAGATCATTTGCCAGGATTCGCGCCGACTCCACCATGGCGTCAAAGGCCTGTGCGCCATCCACGCCACCCGGCACCTGGAAAAACAGCACAATCCCTTCAGTAGTGAAGTCATCCATGGCTGACAGGTCAAAGATACCCGGCTCCTTGATGTTGGCCACAGAGAACAGGATCTTTTCCTGGCCGTTGACCCTGGCGGTACGGTGAAAAATCTGCATATCACCGAACTCGAGCCCGGCATCGGCAAGCGCACCGAGCAGCACCGGGCCGCGGAACGGGACACCGCGCGGCGCCATGACATACAGGGTAAACACCTTGTCACGCGACCGCGCTGCTTCAGACTCGGGAGCCGCTGCTGCAGTCGTTACTTCCAGTGCATCGCCCTGCGGCAGTTCGTCGAACAGCGGGTCATGGTCCGGCTCATCGCCGGCATACAACTCACCCACCTGGTTGACCACGTCCTCGAGATCGTCATCGTAGTCAAATTCGCCAATATCATTGATTTCCTCTACTAGCGGGGCTTCACGGCGTGCTTTTCGACGCCGCGGGAAATCATCCTTGCGTGACTGGTAAAGGCTGAACAGGTAGATACCGAGAACGACCCCGAGTCCAGCAACAAGAAGTATCCAGCGTAAATTTTCCATTAGCTCATACCCGATACGCGTTGTAGAAGATCATGCCTGCGTCCAGCGAGTTAGCAGCGGCGAACACAGCAGCGTTCCATTAAACCGCGGCCAGCTGTACGGCTTCATCAATGTCCACGGCAACCAGTCGTGACACACCCGGCTCGTGCATCGTCACGCCGGTCAACTGGTTGGCCATCTCCATGGTGATCTTGTTGTGTGTAATGAAAATAAACTGTACCTGTTCCGACATCTTGCGCACCATGTCGCAATAGCGGCCGACATTGGCATCATCCAGTGGCGCATCGACCTCGTCGAGCATGCAGAACGGCGAGGGATTCAGGCGAAAAATCGCAAACACCAGTGCAATGGCGGTCAATGCCTTTTCACCACCGGACAGCAGGTGAATGGTGCTGTTGCGTTTGCCTGGCGGACGCGCCATGACGGTAACACCGGTATCCAGCAGGTCTTCACCGGTCAGTTCAAGGTAGGCATGCCCGCCGCCAAACAGCGTCGGGAAATTCTCCTGTATACCCTGGTTAACACTGTCGAATGTTTCCTTGAAGCGTGAACGCGTTTCCTTGTCTATCTTGCTGATGGCACCCTCGAGCGTGCCCAGCGCCTCGATCAGGTCGGCATGTTGCGCATCGAGATAGACCTTGCGTTTCGACTCTTCCTCGTATTCCTCGATAGCAGCAAGGTTGATGGGACCCAGTCGCTGGATACGCAGCTCCAGCTTGTCCGCCCGCTCGGCCCACACTTCGACCGTCGCTGCCTCGTCTATTTGATCCAGCAGCGGCTTGAATTCAAAACCGGATTCGTTGATCTGCTCCAGCAGGGTGTCGCTGCGCACCTTGATTTCCTGCCAGGCCATGCGATCCCGCTCGACCTGTTCGCGCATGCCGCTGACGTTGTTTTCCTTGCGGATGCGTTCCTGGTCGTGCTCGCGCGTGCCGTGTTCTATATCCTCGACCTGCTTGCGCGCCGCTGCAAGCTCGGCCTCGACGGTCATGCGCTGCGAGAGCATTTCTTCCAGTTCTTTTTCGAGCTCAACAATCGGCGTATCGCCCTGCCCCAGCACCGTGGTCAGTTCGTCGCGACGGTTAATCAGCTGCTCGCACTGTTCACGCATGCGCGTCAGTGACTGGTTGGTTGCTTGCTGTGCCGTGCGCATGGATTCAGCACGTATTGCCAGTTCATGCGCTGATTGCTGGTCAATTCGCGCCGTATCCCGTGCCGCGTCCAGCACGCTGCTGAGGTGCTGCTGCTGGCGCGTGCGTTCCTCGCGCTCTTCAGAGAGCCTGGTCACCGCGTCCAGTGCTTCCTGCAGGCGCGTCTGTGCACCTGCCTGCTGTTCCTGCTCGCTGGCCTTTTCAACGCGCAGCACCTCGGATTCCATCATGACGTGTTCGCGACGGCTGTGCTGTTGTTCAAGGCGTGACTGTATGCCCGCCAGCTGTGCACGCAGATCGCTGACAACACGCTGCGCCTGGTTGTAATTACCCTGCAATTGTTCGCGTTCGGATTCAGCCGACAACAGCTCATCGCGCGCAGCCGATATGGCCTTGCCGAGGTTTTCAATATTTTCCGCCTGTGCGTGAACCTGCGCTGTCAGCTCGCTGATTTCGCGCTCGCGCTCCAGCACACCGGCCTTCTCGTCGGTGTCGCGCGCCACGCGCAACCAGCTCTTGCCAATCCACACACCATCGCGCGTGATGACAGACTCATTGGCCGCGAGTTGCGTACGCATCGCCAGTGCCTCGTCAAGGGACCCTGCAGCGTAGACGCCGTCCAGCAAGGGCCCCATGGACCAGGCAGCCGTCACCTTGTCGGCAAGCGGCACGCCCTTGCCCATGGCGCTAGCGGCGCTGTCCGTCACGCTGGTGTCGAACAGCGCGACAGCGCCCTGCTGCAGACCACCCAGCAAGTGTGCAGGGCTGTCCAGCCCGTCCACACAGACCGCTTCAAGATAGAAGCCAAGCGCTGTCTCCACGGCATATTCCCAGCCGGATTCGGCCTGGATCTGCTGCGCAAGCCGCTGGGCATCCTGCAGGCCACTGGAGGTCAGCCAGCCGGTTACCTGTTCCGAATGCTGTCCGAGCGCGGCACCCTGAAGGGTCTCCAGCGAGGCCAGCTTGCCGCGCGTATCGTGATGCACACTCTGCAGTGCCGAGAGTTCCTGTTCTTTCTGTTCCACATCGCCACGCACATCGGCAATACGGCGTACCGCATTATCCAGTGTTGCCTGGATACCGGTCAGTTCGGTTTCCCGGGATTCGCACTGCTGCGCCTGTTGCTGCAGTTCTTCTGCCAGCGTCTGGCCGCCCAGTGTTTGCTGTTCCTCATCCATGCGTAACAGGCGATCATCAAGCTGCTGCATGTGCTTGTCGAGGTGATCAAGCCGGGTTCGCTCAACCTGTGCGGTCTGCGCACGTTCTGCTGAACGACGGTTAAATTCATCCCATTCTTGCTGCCATTTCTGCATGGCCTGCTCTGCCGCCTGCAATGCAGCTGACGACTGCGTGGTGCGTTCGTTGGCGGCTGCGAACTCCGGCTCCACCGCCTCTAGATCACGCGCCAGTTCTTCCAGTCGCGTGTTATCGATATTGATATGCGCCTCGACCTCGGCGAGTGTCTGCTCGGCACGGGACAGTTCCTGCTGCTGTTGCTGGCGCGATTCCTTGTTGTGCTTGATGGCCTGCTCGATGCGTGCAACATCGGCACCGAGCTTGTAGTAATGCCCCTGCACGGTGTTGAAGGATTCATTGGCCACCGTCAGGTTTTCACGCAGCTTCTCGAGTTCCGCCTCAATCCTGCGTTGCTCGGCCAGCTCGGACTGCATGGCCAGTTCGCGTTCCTGTATGGCCTGCTCGCGGCTGCTGGATTCCTCGTGCATGGCGTCGTAGCGCAACGCCAGCAATTCCGCCTTCACCTGGCGTTCTTCTTCCTTGAGTTCCTTGTAACGCTCCGCGGCGCGCGACTGGCGCTTCAGCTTGTCGAGCTGCTTGTCTATTTCTTCCAGCAGGTCGTTCAGGCGATCGAGGTTTTCACGCGTATGCCGAATTCGGTTTTCCGTCTCGCGGCGCCGCTCCTTGTACTTGGAGATGCCGGCGGCCTCTTCCAGGAACGCGCGCAAGTCATCGGGCTTGGCCTCGATCAGGCGCGAGATGGTGCCCTGCTCGATGATCGAGTAACTGCGCGGACCCAGACCGGTGCCGAGAAAGATGTCGGTGATGTCGCGACGCCGACAGCGCGTGTTGTTGAGGAAATAGTTCGACGTGCCATCGCGTGAGACCTGGCGTCGAATGGAGATCTCGTTGAAGCCGGCATACTGACCACCGATGGTGCCGTCGGTGTTATCGAACACCAGCTCGATGCTGGCATGACCGATGGGCTTGCGGCCATTCGAGCCGTTGAAGATGACATCCGCCATCGATTCGCCGCGCAAATGCTTGGCCGATGATTCGCCCATGACCCAGCGCACGGCATCGATAACATTCGACTTGCCACAGCCGTTCGGGCCGATGATGCCGACGAGATTGGTGGGGATATGGATGGTGGTCGGGTCAACGAAGGACTTGAACCCGGCCAGCTTTATTTTGGACAACCGCATGGACGGCTAGGTTACTCGATCCACCCTGGCAAACACAAGCCTTTGCTACCTGTAACAACTTGCACACATCATCTTGTGTCTTGTACCCTGACGCCATGTCGACACAAGCCAGCAAAGACCTTGAAACCTTTCCGAATCCGCACGTGGATCGGGACTACACCATTCGCATTCGGACACCCGAGTTCACCTGCCTGTGTCCGAAGACCGGCCAGCCGGACTTCGCAACCCTGCACCTGGAATACATCCCGGACGAGCGTTGCGTGGAGCTCAAATCCTGGAAGCTGTATGTGTGGTCCTACCGTGATGAAGGCGCCTTTCACGAGGACATCACCAACCGCATCCTCAACGACCTGGTCGGCGCCTGCCAGCCGCGCTTCATGCGGCTGCGTGCCGAGTTCAACGTGCGCGGCGGCGTCTACACGGATGTCGTGGTGGAACACCGCCAGCCGGGCTGGCAGGCGGCCGAGGCAGTAACGCTCGGATAGCCGCTTGCTTATCAGCCAGTTAGCGCACCTGCTTCAATGCGTTTCTAGAATCCATGGCCACCAGCCACCCGCCTTCCCGCAGCCCTGGCATCCCGCGCCCCTGGCGCGCGAGCCCGGCACGCAGGGCATGACATGGCAACAGACCCCGCCCTGACCGACAGGCACTACCTCGGCGTCGATGTCGGTACCTCCGGCTGCCGCAGCTGCCTGATCGACGCCGACGCACAGACGCTCGCCGAGGTGCGCACCCCGCTAGCGGCACCCACACGCAACGGGGCTGCCGTCGAGCAGGACGCGGAGATCTGGTGGACGGCACTCGGCGAAAACCTCGACCAGCTGGGCAGGCAGCACAGCCTCTCCGCAGTCGCCGCCATGACACTCGATGGCACCTCCGCGACCCTGCTGTGCTGCGATGCGGATGGCACCCCTTGCGGCCCGGCACTGATGTACAACGACGCACGCGCAACCACACAGGCACGGCACATTGCCGGGATCGCCCCACCCGACTGTGCGGCACACGGCCCCAGCGCCAGCCTTGCAAAGCTGTTGTGGTTGCTGCACACCGACAGCTGCAACCAGACCGGCCACTGCCTGCACCAGGCCGACTGGTTACTGGGACGGCTGTGCGGGCAGTTTGGCTTCAGTGACGAAAACAACGCCCTGAAGCTCGGCTATGACGTTATCCAGCGTCGCTGGCCCGACTGGCTGCACACCCTGAACATCCCGATGCACCTGCTGCCCGATGTCGTGCCCGCCGGGCAAGCGGTCGGCAGGCTCGCCGCGCCGTGGTGTGACCGCTGGGGCCTGTCGCGGGATACCCGGGTGCTGGCAGGCACCACGGACAGCACGGCGAGCTTCATTGCCACCGGCGCCCGGCCCGGTGAGGCGGTCACCTCGCTCGGCAGCACCCTGGTCCTGAAGGTCATGGCCGATCAACCGGTGTTCGCACCAGACGATGGGGTCTACAGCCACCGACTCGGTGATCGCTGGCTGGTGGGCGGTGCATCGAACAGTGGCGGCGCCGTGTTGCGACAGTACTTCACGGACGACGACATGGCCCGCCTCAGCGCACGCCTGGACATCGAGACACCGACCGGCCTGGACTATTACCCGCTGCCCGCAACGGGAGAACGCTTTCCGGTCAATGACCCCGGATTGGCACCGCGCCTGCAACCCCGGCCCGATGATGACGTGCGCTTTTTCCAGGGCATCCTTGAGGGGATTGCCGCTATTGAACATCAGGGTTACCGCAAACTGGCAGCACTCGGTGCCCCCTGGCCAACCCGGATCATTACTACCGGTGGCGGCGCCAGCAATGAATCCTGGCGTACAATGCGCGCACGTTTAAACGACATTCCAGTAACGGCCGCCGCTCACCAGGATGCCGCCTACGGCACTGCCCTGCTGGCAAGAAAGGGATCAACATGAGCAACAAGCAATCCGGTATGCACTACCTGTTCGAGGGCCTGCGCCTTATTCGACAACCCGGCCTGCGCCGCTACGTCGCCATACCGCTGCTGGTCAGCAGCGTGTTTTTCACGGCTGCGACCTTTGGACTTTCCTACTGGCTGGAAATCCTGATCAACCTGCTGCTTGGTTACCTGCCCGGCTGGCTCGACTGGCTGCGTTACCTGCTCTGGCCGCTGTTTGCCATCGCCGGCGTGCTGATCATCTTTTACAGCTTCTCGATCATGACCAACCTGATTGCCGCCCCGTTTAACGGCATGCTGGCAGAGGCCGTCGAGAAACACCTGACCGGACAGCCGATAGAGACCGGCGGCTGGCAGGCGCTCGCGAAAGACATCGTACCCAGTCTCCTCTCCGAGCTGCGCAAGCTGCTGTATTTCCTGTTGCGCGCGATACCGCTTGGCATACTGTTCCTGATACCCGGCGTCAACGTCGCCGCACCCTTTATATGGGGACTGTTCAGTGCCTGGATGCTCGCCATCGAATATGTAGACTACCCGATGGCCAATCACCTGCTGCACTTTTCCACGCAGCGCAAGCTGTTACGCAAGCGTCGCGTACTTTCCTACGGGTTTGGCGGCAGCGCCCTGCTGATGACCATGATCCCGGTTGTAAACTTCCTGGCCATGCCGGTGTGCGTGGCCGGTGCCACGGCGATGTGGGTGAAGGAACTGCAGCAACAGGCGCAGGACACGACCATCTGATCTTCGCGACAAGCATGGCCATTCCCTGACCGAACAGGCAGGTATCGTAGTAGGGCCGAATTCATTCGGCCAGCAGTTGCCTGAATATCGACTGGCCGAATGAATTCGGCCCTACAGCAACGTTATTCCGGGCTCAGGTCAGATACGCACGCAGGCGCTGCACACCTTCCTGCAGGTTTTCCATCGAGGTGGTGTAGGCAAAACGCACATGCGTCTCCGGCTTGTTGATTCCAAAATCGATCCCCGGGGTGATCGCCACACCCGCCTCCTCCAGCAGGCGTGATGAAAAGCTGTAACTGTCCGTGGTGAAACGACTGCAGTTGGCATACAGGTAAAAGGCACCGTCCGGTATGACCGGTATATCAAAACCGATCTCGCGCAGGGCCGGTAATAAAAAGTCACGGCGTTGCTGAAACTCGCGGCGGCGTGCCTCGAGAATACTGATGCTGTCCTCATCAAACGCCTGCAACGCCGCATGCTGCGCCATGGTGGGCGCGGCCAGAAACAGGTTCTGCGCCAGCTTGTCAATGGCGGAGACATGCGCATGCGGCGCAATCAGCCAGCCCAGGCGCCAACCGGTCATACCGAAATACTTGGAGAAGCTGTTAATGACAAAGATATCCTCGCTAACGGCGAGTGCCGTGGCAGCCTGCCCGTCATACACCAGGCCGTGGTAGATCTCGTCAACGATCAGGCTGCCGCCCTGTGCGGCTGTGATCGCATGATAGTCACGCAGGGTTTGCTCGCTCAGCAGAGTGCCGGTCGGGTTGGACGGCGAGGCCACCAGCAAGGCCTTCGTCGCATCGCTCCAGTAGTCACTCACCTGCTTCGCTGTCGGCTGGTAGACCGAGGCCGCCCCGACAGGGATGCCCACCGGTCTGCCACCCAGCAGGTAAACAAAATTCCGGTTACACGGGTAGCCGGGGTCCGCCATCAGCACTTCGTCACCGGCGTTCACCAGCACCGCCATTACCAGTTGCAGGGCCGCGGAGGCCCCGGGGGTAATCACCACGCGCTGCGGATCAAGCGTCACGCCGTAGCGCTCACGGTAAAACGCGGCAATACGCTCGCGCAGCGCGAACATGCCGACGGCGGGCGTGTAATGGGTATGACCGTCACGCAAGGCCTGTATCCCGGCATCGATGACCGGTTGCGGTGTCACAAAATCGGGTTCGCCGATCTCCATGTGCACGATCGAGCGGCCCTGCGCCTCCAGTTCACGCGCACGCGCCAGCAAGGCCATGACATGAAACGGCTGGATCAATTGCATGCGATCCGCCTGCTGCATGTTCAGGCCTCCTGGCAGGCTGCGTGCAGGCGCTGCAGGTAGTCGACGTCGACGACCGGCCCGGGCTGCAGTGAGCCCTGTAACAGCGTGCAGGGTTTGACCGGCTCACCGAGATGATCCAGCACCGCCGCCGCGCCGGAAAAATCATGCGTATCGGTGTACTGGTTGACGGTGACCAGCGTGTCTATACCGGCAGCCAGTGCCGCGTTCATGCCATTCGCGGAATCCTCCAGCGCAAAACACTGCGCCGCAGGCAAACCCATCTTCTCCAGCACAAAGTTATAGATATCCGGTGCCGGTTTCTTTTTCGGCACGATACCACCGGCGGCAACCACCTCGAACCAGTCATCCTCGTGGACACCGAAACTGTGCTTGAACAGGGCACTCACATTTGCCGGTGTCGTCGTCGTGACAATGGCAAGACGCAGACCTGCCGCACGTGCCTCCCTGATGAGGCGTTCAACACCCGGCCGCAATGGCGCACGGCCTTCAGCCATCATGGCAACATAAAAGTCTGTCTTGCTGGCATGCAGCTCGGCAATAAACGCATCCACGTCAGCAGGCAACTCGATACCCTGTTGCTGCATGTAATGACGGATGCGCTCCTTGCCGCCACACACGGCAAGCAGCTCGAGATAACGCGCGGGACTCCAGTCCCAGTCAAGGCCGGCCGCATTGAATGCCGCATTGTAGGCCTGGCGGTGCACCTCCTCGGTATCAGCCAGCGTCCCATCGACATCGAATAACAGCGCTTCCAGAGTAGAATCCATAATCACATCACCCTCATATATATTAATGTTGTTACACTCACCCGCCGACGCACCAAATCGCACCTTGATGCCAGACTCCCGGGTGCATGACCCGTTCTTGACTAATAGCAAAAGTGGCGTATAAATAACGCCCCTAACGTGGATGCCGGCTGGCAATTATACGTATAAATACGGCCGGTAAAATCAATTTAGTCAATCCAAACAGCATGTTAAATTAGTCGCATTTGGGGATAGTCTACATGGCAGCAAAGAAGAAAGCGGTAACGGCAAAGGCCCCGGTCAAGAAAAAGACGGCGGCCGCCAAAAAGACAGTCAAAAAGGCTGCCCCGAAGAAAACGACGGCCAGCAAAAAGGCCGCCGCCACCGGGAAAACGGCAACCCGCAAGGCACCCGTTAAAAAGGCCGCAGTCAAAAAGGCACCGGCCAGGAAGAAGGCCCCGGGCAGCAGCTCCCAGATAGGCCCGGTCCCTGGTATCGCACCCTACCAGGAAAAGAAGGGTGAGGAATACATGAACGCCAAGCAGGTTGAGCACTTCAGGAACATCCTGCTCTCCTGGAAACGCAGCCTGATGGAAGAAGTCGACCGTACCGTGCATCACATGCAGGACGACGCGGCCAACTTCCCGGACCCGAATGACCGTGCCACGCAGGAATCCGAGTTCAGCATGGAACTGCGTGCGCGTGACCGGGAGCGCAAACTGATCAAGAAAATCGACGAATCAATGCGCCACCTCGACAACGAGGAATTCGGTTACTGCGAACAATGCGGTGTCGAGATCGGTGTCAAACGCCTGGAGGCAAGACCGACAGCGACACTGTGTATCGACTGCAAGATCCTCGATGAAATCAAGGAACGACAGATGGGCTAGTCAGCCGATGACGCCCCGTCACAACAAGAAGCCGGCGCATGCCGGCTTTTTATTTTCCAGCTTTATGAAACACCCATGAGCTACCGCGGCAGATTCGCCCCTTCACCCACCGGCCCGTTGCATTTCGGCTCGCTGGCTGCCGCTGCCGGGAGCTTTCTGGATGCACGGCATCAGCGGGGCGAGTGGCTGTTGCGCATGGAAGATCTCGACCCGCCGCGCGAGGTGGCCGGCGCCAGTGATGACATCCTGCGCACACTGGAGCAGCTCGGCCTGAGCTGGGATGGCCCGGTCGTATATCAAAGCACTCGCCACCACCTTTATGAAGAAGCACTTGAATCACTGCGACAGCAAGGGCATCTGTTTGACTGCGGCTGCAGCCGCAAGGAGATTGCTGACAGTGCTGTGCCGGGTGAAGCGACTCCGGTCTACCCCGGTACCTGTCGCAACGGGCTGGCGCCGGGCCGCAGCCCGCGTTCAGTTCGGGTACGTTCGCAGGCAATTGAAATCAGCGTACATGATCGCCTGCAACCGGCTTTTTCACAGCAACTTGAATCCGCTGTCGGTGACTTCATCGTGCACAGGGCAGACGGGCTGTTTTCCTACCAGATTGCCGTGGTGGTGGACGACGC
>CAJQNP010000068.1 GCA_905479705.1 uncultured Gammaproteobacteria bacterium | reverse complement strand
TGCCGGCCTTGGCCTGCGCTGGGATCCAACACCGAAAATTCACGCACAGGTCTATTGGGGACACGCCTTCCGCGACGTGGAGAATGACACCAATTCCCTGCAGGACGATGGCGTGCACTTTCTGGTCAGCGCCAACCTGTTCGAGTGGCCTTAGCAGGGTGTTGTAAACCCTAGTACTGCTTCAATCTGATAAAGACTGATATTATTGCCACGGAAGCACACGGAAAAACACGGAAGAATAAACGCCTTAAAATACTTTTTTCCGTGTAATTCCGTGTGCTTCCGTGGCTATTAAATAAATCTGGTGCCCAGCTTAATATAGTTCAGCATACGTTGTTATCAGTTTGAAAGAGCATATAGGAGCCTGTCGGACTTAGAGCCAGTTGCCGATCAGCAGGAACGGCCCCCAGTAACTCGGATGATGGAAACGTGGATCTTCAAGCAGCGTGCGCTGGGCCTGCTGTAACGCCACGGCCTTGGATACGCCCGGCTCCTTGAGATTCTTGTAGAACTCGGAGATGAGCAGTGACGATGCCTGGTCGTTTATGTACCAAAGCGTCGCCACGGCACTTCTCGCGCCTGCCTTGACAGCAATGCCACCGAGACCCAGGGCCGCCTTGTCATCGCCCACTGCGGTCTGACAGGCGCTGAGCGTGAGCAATTCAACCGGCTGCTCACGGTATGTCGTGCTGGCCATATAGCCTTCAAGTCTATCCATGCTCAGCTTGCCGTCGTAGGTCAACAGGAAGGTATCGCGTACATCGCTTTGAAACTTTCCATGTGACGCCACATGCACGATCGAGTAAGGCGTCTCACCGAGTTCTTGCTCGACGTTTGACAGGGTAAAATTGCTGTTCTCGAGCACTGCTCCGTCGTAAAGCTCGTCGAGATTCGTAACCTCACTTGAGACATCGGGCAGGGGCGGAAAACCCTGCACGCTCTCCGTCAAACCGGCTATCAGCAACTGCATATTTTCCCGTGGCAATGGCCGGGGGTCGGTGAGCGTCAGCCCGGGCGTGGTCGCCACGGCATACCGGGTGACAAGAAAGTCGCTGCCATCGTAGAGTGCCGCAAGGGGGATGGTCCGCAGTGCCCCGTCGGGGATGAAGACCAGGGTGTGGATCTTCTGTGCCTGTAAATCCTTTTCCAGTGGCTGAATCAGCCAGCTGTAAATCTGCTGCGCATACCGCTTGTACTGGTGCGTGGTGCGTTTCTCCAAGCGGGCGCGGAAAAGGTCAACCCCCGCGTTCAGTTCTTCCGCACCGACCGGAACAGTGTAACGCTTCATGCCAGTTGGCAAGCTGAGTAGAATTTCAAGGCGATCCGGCAGAACAATCGGGTAAATCGCAGCGGTGCGTTCACCCAACTGGTCTATTCCCGTTGTCTTTGCCTTGAGCGCCGCGACGCAATCATCCTGGAAGTAGTCTTCCAGCTCTGCGCCCTTGAGCATCTCTATCGTATTGCGGACCTCACGCAAATCAGCTTCTGCTTTGCTCGAGTCTGCACTGGTAGCTGCCCTTTGCAGCAGCAGATCCGCAAGATCCAGATATAGCCGCCCTGCTTCCTCCCGGAACTCACCGTGCCGGCCCACGTGGCCTGCTGCAAGTACCGGGCGAATTGTCTGGAGGTCGCCGACAGCGCGCTGGTAAGCGCCAATCGCTGCATCGATATCGCCCTCGGCACGTAACAGGCGGCCCTCCTGCCATTGCCACCGATAGCGGATCTCCGGTGCCGGTGTCTCTCGTAATTGATGCAAGGCCTTGCGGGTATACTGCATTGCCTCTTCGGTGCGCCCTGCGTCTTCATAGAGCGTTCCCAGATAGCCATAGGCATAGGACATGGCCCGGTCGTCATCAATCGATGACGCGACACTGGCAGCCTCGGTGAGGACTTGATCGGCACGTTTCTCCAACTCGGCAGCCGAGCTACCGGAACTCCCGGCCAGACGGGAGTAGAGCCGACCGATGCTGATCAGTGTATATGCCTTTTGGTGCGAAACCGGAAGTGATTTTGCTTGCTTCGTGGCACGATCCAGCTGTGCCAGGGCTTCCTGCTGGCGGTTACTTTCTGCCAATGCCCTTGCAATATTGACCGACCCCTTGGCGGCCAGCTCGTTATCCCCGGCCGCTTTCGCATCGGACATAGCCTGCTGATAGACAGCAATGGCCGCATCAAATTCACCCTGTGACGCCAGCAGATTGCCGAGATTGTTGCCGGCGACGGCGGCTGAGCCCAGCCGGCCGCCCGCCCGCTCTTCAGCGACAGAATTTTCGAGCAGCACCTTTGCCTCGTCTATACGGTTGGATAGCAAATATGCTGTACCCAGGCTGCCTGCTACCTGCGCTGCAAGCTGCTCGTTCCCTGCAGCCTCTGCCAGCACCAATGCTGATTTCAGATTGCTGATAGCCTTGTAGTACTGCCCAATGGACAGGTATGCCTCAGCCTTGTACTGAAGTACGTGCGCCTGACCATTCATGTCATTCGTCAGCCGGTATTCGGCTAGTGCGCCGTTCCACGCCCCGAGGGCCTGTTCGAACTGGCCATTGTTAAAATATCGCTTCCCGGTTTCAACCTGTTCTGCAACCGGGATACTGCTGGACTGCCCGGTTGCGGCCAACACCGAAACGGTAAAGAAGAGACTCACAGTGATGCACAAAACCTTCGACAAGAATCTGTATCTCATTTTCTAATCTCCCCCTGGTGGCTGCGCTGGCCGGAACACACTAAAGTATTACATACTATGGCAAAAGTACCTATGCCCCAATCCTTATCAGGAGCCCGAATGGCACTGACTTAAGTGGAGTTGTCATATGAAACATACCTTCGTCATTCCGGCGCAGGCCGGAGCCCAGGAAATCGGCCATTATGTGCTACGACTGGATCCCGGCCTGCGCCGGGATGACGGCGGTTTTGGCTTAAGTCAGTGCTATTCGTGTCGAGCCTCACTCCCGGCGGGCGCAGAGATACGGATATTTCCACACTACTTGTAAGGCTCTGGATTCCAAGACAGCATTCCAGGGTTACTTCGAGGCCATTACCCAGACGCCGTTCCAGTCATCTCCCGGCGGGTGATCGACCAGATGCTCGCACCGTTCGATGTACATCTGCGTGAGCCTGTCTGCCGGATGGAGTTTGAGGGCTTCTGTGAAGGCAGCGATCGCCCGGGACCAGTTGCCACTCCGGTAATATCCCAAGCCATCCTTGAAGTACAACACGACCTCCATGAAATTCGGGAAGGATTCCTCGGAGTGGTAATCCAGAACCTCATAGATCGCCACCGGCTCGGTCTTGCCCTTGACGACGACACGGTCGATCTCGCGAATGCGATAGGTGCCGTGCAGCTTACGGTAGGTGTTCTCGCTGATGAGGATGCGTGCCGCATAGTACTTGCAGGCGCTTTCCAGGCGAGCGGCAAGATTCACACCATCCCCGATCATAGTGTAGTCCATGCGCTTGGGTGAGCCGATGTTGCCAGACACGATGACATCGGTGTTAAGACCGATACCCATGTCGACCGGTTTTTTGCCATGATCCAGCCGGGTGCTGTTCCACTCCTGCAGACTTTTTATCATGGCGATCGCTGCACGCACTGCACGGTCCTCGTCGTCATCGCGCGGGATAGGCATACCAAAGGCTGCCATGATAGCGTCGCCGATGAACTTGTCGAGCATACCCTCCTCGCGCTGGATGCAGTCAACCATGATGCTGAAGTACTCGTTCAGCAGGGCAACCGTGCCCTGGGCGCCGAGTTCCTCCGTCAGGGTAGTAAAACCCCGGATGTCTGAGAACAGCACCGTGGCAGGGGTGCTCTTGCCACCGAGGATTTCCGTACCCTCCTCAAGCATCTGGTTCGCCAGGCCGGGGTCCATATAACGCGCCATCGTCGCCTTGACCCGCTTCTCGGTGCTGATGTCCTCGATCATGATCAGGGTGCCGAGCCTTTCCTGACCGGCGCTAAGCAACGGCAGGACAGTGACGTTGACCGAAACCGGGGTACCGCCTGCTTCGATATCGGCGTCCATTACCAGCTCGGCTTGCTGGGTTTCATCCAGGCAGTGGATCTTTTCCATGACCCAGCTATTGGAGTCCTTGAAGAAATCCTCGGCGAAGCTACCAATGATATCCGTGGCTGTGACCTTTAAAATTCGCCTGCCAGCAGCATTGCAGGTCACGATTCTGCCGTCCTCGTCGAGGGTGATGACACCATTCGACATACTTTCGAGCATGCTCTCATTGTAGTTCTTCATATTATGGATGTCGTTGAAGAGCTTGGCATTTTCCAGGCCAATGGAAACCTGTGCAGTAAAGGCCCGCAGGCGCGATTCGTCCTCGTCAGTAAAGGCACCGCCATGCTTGTTCAGCACCTGGGTTACCCCAATGGTCTTGCCGTGTGTATTGACGACCGGCACACACAGGATGGAACGCGTGAAATAGCCGGTCTTGTGGTCGAACTCCGGATTGAAGCGCAGGTCGGCGTAGGCATACGGGATATTGATCGACTTGCCGCTATTAAAGACCACACCGGCGATGCCCAGGTGGTTGGGGAAACGGATCGGCACGGCGTCCAGGCCGACGCCGACCTCTGACCAGAGTTCGCCGGTTTTTTCATCATTGAGAAACAGTGTCGAGCGCTCGGCATTGAGCATGCGTGCTGCCTCGTCCATGACTTTCTGCAAGACCACGCCGAGATCGATCTCCGAGGTGACGTCCGAAACAATGTCAAGGAATTCCCTTTCCAGCTCCCGCGATTTCTGCATACGCTCGGCGAACTGCGCGCTATTCAGGGTTATCGAGGCCTGCAGGGTCATCGCCTTGAGCACCGTGAGGTTCTCCTCGCTGAACTGGCCGCGTTTCTTGTTCAGGCACTGTGCCACACCGATGGTTTCACCCTTGACCGTCCGGATGGGTGTACACATGATGTTCCGGGTTTCGTAACCGGTCTGCTCGTCAACGGCACGATTGAAGTGCGGTTCCGAGTATGCGTCGTGGATGATCATGCTCTCGCCGCTGCTGAACACGTGGCCTGCAATGCCGGTGCTGTTCAACACGCGAATCTCACGGCGAATCTTGCCCAGCGCCACCCGGGAGTACAACTCGCCGGTCTCCTCGTCATTCAGAAACAGGGTAACGCGGTCTGAGCCAGTCTCGCGACTGGCAATGGTAACCAGTTCCTCCAGGGCATCGTCGAGGGTGTCCATGGCAGCCAGCCGGGTATGCACATCGAGGAGCATCTCAGCATGGCGTAACCGCTTACCCAGTGTATCTGTGGCGCGCTCCGGCTGCCGGCGCTCGGTGCTTTCCGTTTCCGTGCTATCCGGCATCATGCTGCTCCAGTTGCTCGCGCAGGGCCGTCACAGTGTCCCTGAGCTGGATTATCTCGCTATTCGCGGCGGAAAGCGCCTGCCGGGCATGTGCCTCATTATCAAGGCGCTGGACCTCCAGATCATGACGCAGGGCGTTGATCATTGCCTTCAGCTGGATGATCTCGTCATTTGCAGCGGCTACCGCCTGGTTGATGTGCTCCTGTTCGTCGAAACGCACCTTCTCCAGCTCGTCACGCAGCACATTGATGGTCGACTTCAGCTGCTGGTTCTCAACCCCGGCATCGGCTACCGCCCGCTGGACAGCACGATCACTTTCCAGCCGCAAGTTTTCCAGTTCGGCCCGCAGCACCTCGATCATCTCCCTGAGGTGGTGGACTTCCTTCTGCAGGCTGTTGGTCTGGTCTGTCTCGCTGGTTGTGTACATAGCTATGGTCTGGCCGGTTTATCCAGTTTCTACTCACGGGTAAATTATAGAAATGCCCGTTAAGGGAGTCTGTTAAATATTACCAATGCATGGCAGTTTCTGATGAATCGTGATGCACTTCTTATCCACTGAGATATACCCCCCCGCCTTCAAATCCTTGAGAATGCGGCACACCATGGCACGTGACGCACCCACCATATCGGCGATTTCCTGCTGGGTGATCCTGCCCGTCACCAACTCACCCTCTTTTTCCACTGCCTGTTCCAGCAATGTACGGGCAACCCGCCCGTAGACGTCCATCAGCGCGAGGCTGCTGACATTCTTTGCCAGCATGCGCATACGCTGCGTCATCGGCTTGATGAGGTTAATGGCAATCTCCGGATTGCGTGACAAACAGGTAAGAAAATCCTGGCGGGAGATAATCATGAACTTCGAGGCCTCGGTCGCCATCACGGAAGCAACACGCGGCTGCTGGTCGATCAGGGCCAGGTCACCAAAGTAATCGCCGGCGCCCTGGTAATTCAACACCGCTTCACGGCCATCTTCATCACTGACAAACACTTTTACCCGGCCGGAGAGGATCACATACAGTGAATAGCTTTTATCATCCTGGCTTATAATAATGGCGTTCTTCCTGAACGATTTTACCGAACTGTGCTGCTCTATCTCGGCAAGTGATTCAGTCGACAGCCCGGAAAACAGGGGGACATTCTCCAGCATACGGATTTCTCTGTTGTAGTGAGATGCTGCGCAGACCGGGCATACCATAATGAAATCCATATGCCCGGACGAAGTGCTAAAATATGTCGACCCGCTGATATCTTGTCAAGACAAACATCACCCATCGCCGCCATGCAAGGAAAGCTCACAGAACCCCGTGTCATTACCGACTACCGTGGCGAACCGGTCTGCATACTGCCGACCGGGTTCTATTTCACAGACGAACGCTGGCAGGCCATCTGGCAGTGTTATGAAGAGAAAGCCCGGACACTGACACATGCAGACCTGCGCACACTGTTCCCGGATGAAAGCACGCTGGAACCGCGTAGCGGCAGTTGAGACCGGCTATCCGCCAGCGGCCCGCAGCGCCGCTATCCTTTCTTGCAGTGGCGGATGGCTCATAAAAAGTTTCTTTATTCCGCTTCCCAGGCCACCGGAAATACCAAATGCAGCAAATTCACCCGGCAGATCATGCGGCTCATGTCCGCGCTGCAAAGCCTGCAAGGCAGCCACCATCTTGTCACGCCCGGCCAGCGATGCACCACCGGCATCGGCACGAAACTCTCGTCGCCGTGAAAACCACATCACGATCATCGAAGCAAGAACCGACAGGAATATCTGGGCAACAATAGAAGTAACATAATAGGCCGGTCCGTAACCGCGCTCGGTCTTGAATACGACACGATCAACCACGTGGCCTATTACCCGTGAAAGAAAAATCACAAAGGTGTTAATAACACCCTGAATCAGCCCCATGGTGACCATGTCGCCGTTACTGACATGGGTGATTTCATGTGCCAGTACCGCCTCGACCTCGTCGCTGTTCATGTTCTGCAGCAAGCCCGCACTAACGGCGACCAGCGCATTATTGCGACTCATGCCGGTTGCAAAGGCGTTGGGTTCCGGTGTGTCAAAGATGCCGACCTCAGGCATACCGATACCCGCCTGTTCGGCCTGGCGCTTGACAGTACTGACCAGCCACTGCTCGGTACTATTGGCCGGCTGCGCGATTATTTTCACACCCA
>CAJQNP010000067.1 GCA_905479705.1 uncultured Gammaproteobacteria bacterium | reverse complement strand
TGTGTCGCGCACCAGACGCTCGCGAATTGCCTTCACATAGGGGCAGTGGTTACAGATAAACATCACCAGCAGACCACGCGGCCCCCGGCACGACTCCAGCGTCCACTGTCGCTGATCAACACCGGGTAATGAAAAATCGATGGCAGGTTTGCCAAACTCACAAACCGGGGTTTCCAGACTGACCATACTGCTTGCCCTGTGTACGCGAACGGCCGTGCATACTACAGTGAATCGATAGTGAGTGAAAACATCATTTACGTCAGGTACACTTGTACAGTTTAATCCACACAAAAAATATATTTATGCCTAACAATCATACGTTTACATCAGAATCTGTTTCCGAGGGGCACCCCGACAAGGTCGCAGACCAGATATCCGATGCCGTGCTCGACGCCATCCTCGAAAAGGATCCTCAGGCACGCGTTGCCGTCGAGACGCTCGTCAAGACCGGCATGGTTATCATCGCAGGCGAGGTCACCACATCGGCCTGGGTCGATCTCGAAGACATCGTCCGCCAGACCGTACGCGGAATCGGGTATGACAGTTCCGACGTCGGCTTTGACTGGGCATCCTGCGCAGTCCTGAATGCCATCGGTAAACAGTCTCCCGACATTGCCATGGGCGTCGACGAGACCGACGATCGTGAACAGGGCGCCGGCGACCAGGGTCTGATGTTTGGCTACGCGTCGAATGAAACCGACGTGCTGATGCCGGCCCCTATCACCTATTCGCATCGCCTGGTGAAGCGCCAGTCCGAGGTGCGCAAAAATGGCACCCTCCCCTGGCTGCGCCCGGACGCGAAATCGCAAATCACCTTCCGTTATGAAGACAATCAACCGGTCGGCATTGATGCCGTGGTTTTGTCGACGCAACACGACCCGGATATCTCCCTTGAGGTGCTGCGTGAGGCGGTCATGGACGAGATCATCAAGCCGGTTCTGCCGGCCGAGTGGCTGGACCAGTGTCCGTCTGGAAGCATCCACATCAATCCTACCGGGCGATTTGTCATCGGTGGCCCGGTGGGTGATTGCGGCCTGACGGGACGCAAAATCATCGTTGACACCTATGGCGGCATGGCCCGTCACGGGGGTGGCGCCTTCTCCGGCAAGGATCCAAGCAAGGTCGACCGTTCTGCAGCATATGCCTCACGCTATGTTGCAAAAAACATTGTCGCGGCAGGCCTCGCGAACCGCTGCGAGATTCAGGTGTCCTATGCTATCGGAGTCGCCGAACCGACCTCCATCAGTGTGGAGACATTTGGCACCGGCCAGATCGATGAAGGCCGGCTCGTCGAATTGATACGGGAGCATTTTGATTTACGCCCGCGTGGTCTGGTTGCCATGCTAGATTTACTAAAACCCGGCTACAAGCCCACGGCTGCCTACGGCCACTTTGGGCGCGAAGACAGCGATTTCAGCTGGGAAAGGACCGACAAGGCAGACATGCTGCGTGAAGCCGCCGGTCTGCAAAATACTGACAAAGCCGTGTAACCCACATTTACTGCGAGACATAACAATGACGACACAAGCTGCTGAAAACATATCACCCGACTTCAAGGTTGCCGACATCGGACTGGCTGCCTGGGGTCGCAAGGAACTCGCCATCGCCGAAACCGAGATGCCCGGCCTGATGGCCCTGCGTGAACAGTACGGTACAGACAAACCACTGAAGGGCGCACGTATTGCCGGCAGTCTGCACATGACGATCCAGACAGCCGCCCTGATCGAGACCCTGATAGAGCTCGGCGCCGAGGTACGCTGGGCCTCGTGCAATATCTTTTCAACACAAGACCACGCCGCCGCCGCAATCGCCGCGCGCGACATACCGGTGTATGCCTGGAAGGGCGAGTCACTGGATGATTACTGGCAGTACAGCCACCGGATCATGGAATGGCATGACGGTGGTACCCCCAACATGATTCTCGATGATGGCGGTGATGCCACCATGCTGATCATGCTGGGTACAAAAGCCGAGAGTGATGCGTCCGTGCTGGACAACCCGGGCAGTGAGGAAGAAGTCGCCCTGTTCAACAGCATCAGGGAACGCCTCGCCACACACCCGAACTGGTACTCGAATGTCCTGAAAAATATCCAGGGCGTCACCGAAGAAACAACTACCGGCGTGCACCGTCTTTACCAGATGCAGGATAGTGGCGAACTGCCCTTCCCCGCCATCAACGTCAACGACTCGGTCACCAAGAGCAAGTTTGACAACCTCTATGGTTGCCGCGAGTCACTGGTTGACGGTATCAAGCGCGCCACTGACGTCATGATTGCCGGCAAGGTTGCCGTCGTCATTGGCTACGGAGATGTTGGCAAGGGCTGCGCGCAATCCCTGAAGGGGCTCGGCTGCACGGTGTGGGTCACTGAAATCGATCCGATTTGTGCATTACAGGCCGCAATGGAAGGCTTTCGAGTCGTCACCATGGAAGATGTTGCCGACAAGGCCGACATTTTTGTGACCGCCACCGGAAATTACAACGTCATCAACCACGACCACATGGTCGCCATGAAGAACCAGTCGATCATCTGTAACATCGGTCATTTTGACAACGAGATCGATATTGCCAGCATGAAGCAATACGAGTGGGATAACATCAAGCCACAGGTCGATCACATCATCCTGCCGAGCGGGAACCGCGTCATCCTTCTGGCCGAAGGTCGACTTGTAAATCTCGGCTGCGCCACCGGTCATCCCAGCTTCGTCATGTCCAACAGCTTCACCAACCAGACCCTGGCCCAGATGGAATTGTGGAACCGCGGTGACCAGTACGAGAACAGGGTCTACACACTGCCAAAGAAGCTGGATGAGGAGGTTGCCCGCTTACACCTTGGCAAGATCGGGGCAAATCTGACGCAACTCTCGCAAGAACAGGCTGATTACATCGGCGTACCGGTCGACGGGCCATACAAACCCGAATACTATCGTTATTGATACAGCGGGGAACTAGCGTAATCACGCTAACGCCACACATGCGATGACTCAATCCGGGCCGGCCTACAGTTTCGAGTTCTTTCCGCCCAAGACCGAGGAAGGGATCAGCAAGCTGACCGCAACCAGCCGGTCGCTGGCTGCCGTTCACCCGCGCTTCTTTTCGGTCACCTTTGGTGCAGGCGGATCAACGCGTGACCGAACCTTCGATACGGTGGTTGACCTGCAGCAGCATTCTGGCATCAATACTGCGCCGCATCTGTCGTGCATCAGCTCTACACGCGAAAACATCCGCAAAATGCTGACAAGATACCAGCAGCAGGGTATCGACCACATCGTCGCACTGCGTGGCGATATGCCGTCCGGCATGGTAGAGGCAGGTGAGTTCCGCTACGCCAACGAGCTGATCACGTTTATTCGTGAAACAACTGCAGACCATTTCCATATCGAGGTGGCCGCCTATCCCGAGTATCACCCGCAAGCCACCAGCCCTGACAGGGATCTGCAGAACTTCAAGCGCAAGGTAGAAGCCGGCGCCAACAGCGCTATCACGCAATACTTCTATAACACGGATGCATACTTTCGTTTCGTGGATCGTTGCCGCAGCGTCAATCTCGACATAGATATCGTGCCGGGTGTAATGCCGATAACAAACTACTTTCAGCTCGCCCGGTTTTCGGATGCCTGTGGCGCAGAGATACCGCGCTGGATTCGCAAACGCCTGGAAAGCTATGGTGAGGACCTGGAGTCCATACGCACATTTGGTGAAGAGGTCGTCACCAAGCTGTGCGCGCGACTACTCGACGAGGGGGCACCCGGTCTGCACTTCTATACTCTCAATCGTGCAGAGCCGGCTCTGGCGATCTGGAACAATCTGGGACTTGGGAACTCAACTCAAGGATAGCCGCATATACTGCACAACACGGCGCATAGTCATCCAGGCGCCACATTCCTGATGACAGCGATGATGACTGATCCATGCACGTTCCACGCTTGTACACGCCGGGCAACCTAGCTCAAGGCGAGACTCTCGACCTCTCCGGTCAGGCGGCACACCACGTAGCCAACGTGTTGCGCCTGAAAGCCGGCGCCACTATTCATATTTTCGATGGCCGGGGCCATGAACACCGCGCATCCATTTCGACTGTGAATCGCTCTGATATTACGCTGACCGTGCACGAGGCAGTCAACACCCAGATGGAGTCATACCTGGATATCACTCTGCTGCAAGGCATAGCGCGCAACGACCATATGGACCTGGTCCTGCAAAAGGCCGTTGAACTTGGTGTCAACACCATACAGCCGCTCTGGATGCAACGCAGCCAGACACACCTGAAGAACAACCGCCTGGAGAAGCGTGTCAGTCACTGGGAGGGCGTCATCATCAACGCCTGCGAACAATGCGGCAGGGCCACCCTGCCGGTGCTATCGCATGTACAGAATTATGCCGACTGGATCAGTGCAACCGGACTATCCGGTGCCGGTGTAATGCTGCAGCCTGCAAGCGATATATCGCTGAAACAACTGGAACTGGCAGAAAAAAACATTTCTGTTCTGGTAGGACCGGAGGGAGGCATGACCGCGGACGAACAGGCCATGGCAGTGAATGCGGGCTTCCGGGGCATTCGCCTGGGGCCTCGCATCCTGCGTACCGAGACAGCCGCACTGGCGGCAGTGGCGGCGATTCAAACGTTATGGGGAGATTTCAGCTGACACCGGGGACGCCATCAGGCAGCCTCGGCAAGACAGGAGTCCAGCAAACCCTGCAGGTAAGGAAGATCCGGGATAACCGCCTGTTCATTGCCAATCCGCACAATGCATTTCAATCCCTCATAGCTCTCACTGCCAACCTCATCGGCGGTGTCTTCACCAAACTGGATCAAACCTGGCAAGCCCGCTGTTACAATAGCGAAATGTTTCAGCGTGCTATCCGGATTAACGGAATTCACGATCATTAGCCGGGAAAACACCGGATTGGAAGGCACCGTCATACCACAAACGGCTTCCAGCGAGATAACCGGAATGTCCTGATCACGCCACGGTGCCATCCCGAGAAACCAGTCAGGCATTCCATCCACATGTACTGGCACGCGATAACTGCTGATCTCTGCAACAGCCACGTTAGGTAACAGCAGGTTCATTTCACGTAGCGGCACCCAGAGACTGCGCACCTTGTCTTGTGTGGCATCGGTCTGGTTTGTGGCTGCTTCACTCATGCGACTTCTCCCGAGGCAGATACGCCTATAATCCGATGTATTGAATCCAGAAGATCGTTTTCCTGGTACGGTTTCCCAAGATAGTTATTCACACCGATCTGCTGTGCACGCTCGCGATGCTTGTCGCCGGTACGCGATGTAATCATGATGATAGGCACGTGCTTGAGCTGATCATCATTACGCATATGTGTCGCCAGTTCGAAACCATCCATTCTCGGCATCTCGATATCCAGTAGCATCGTGTCCGGAATGGTTTCTTGTAACTGACCCATGGCATCTACACCGTCCTTCGCGGTCATGACCTTGTAGCCGTTTCGTTCAAGTAATCGTGAGGTGACCTTGCGAACCGTAATAGAATCATCCACGACCATTACGACCAGACGGGACTCCTGCTGTGTGGAGACCGGAGCATCGGGCAGGCCTGCAGCAGTATTCATGCGTGATACCGCCGCCATATCGAGGATCATCACAACACTGCCATCACCAAGAATGGTCGCACCGGATATGCAGTCAACCGTACTGATCTGCGCACCGACCGGCTTTATGACTATCTCGCGACTACCCAGCAAGGCCTCTACCTGCAGGGCAATACGCTTTTCACCGATGCGAACCAGCAGCACCGGTACCTGCGACTGCGCCTCACCCTTCTCGACAGTAGCGGTATTTAGCAGGGTACCCAGGTGCTTCAACTGGTAGTCATTACCAGCGTACTGGTAGATGCATTCTTCCGAACGATAGCAAGCGGCCAGTTCCTCGGTGCCGGCACGAACCACGCCCTCGACACTACCCAGCGGAATACAAAATGACTGGTCACCCGCCATGGCCAACAGTGCCTGATTGATGGCAAGCGTGTAGGGAAGTCGTACCGTGAACAGTGTTCCCAGACCCGCGGTTGATTCGATATGCAAGGAACCGCCCAGCTGCTTGACCTCGCTGTTGACAACGTCCAGCCCCACTCCGCGACCTGATATCTGTGTAACCTCGGTTGCAGTACTGAATCCCGTTTGCAGAATAAACTGCATAACATCATTGTCACTCAACTGTGAGTCTTCTGACATCAGTCCACGCTCGATAGCACGCGCACGAATAGCCTCGGTATTGATACCCGCACCATCATCCTCGATTGTCAGGACAATTTCCGGGCCTTCCCTTTCAAATGATATCGTGATGATGCCGCGGTCCTGCTTACCCGAAGCCTTGCGCTCTTCAGGTGGCTCGATTCCGTGAGCAACTGCGTTACGCAGCATATGTTCCAGCGGTGCAATCACCCGATCAATAACGGTGCGATCCATTTCACCATCAGCACCAACCAACTCGAGTTCTGCTTTTTTGCCAAGCTGGCGCGCTGACTGACGGACAATACGCCTGAGGCGTGATGACAGCCCCGAAAAGGGAATCATGCGGGTGCGCATCAGACCTTCCTGCAAATCTGTACTAACCCGTGACTGTTGCAATAACAGTGTTTCCGACTCTCGCGTTGTGCTCTCCATCAGCTCCTGGAGACTACGCAAGTCACTGATACTTTCGATCAAGGAACGGGACAGCTGTTGCAAGTTTGAGTAACGATCCATTTCCAGCGGATCAAACTCCTGGTTATTGACTTCGGGTTCCTGCTCGTAGCGGTACAGAATCTGCGCCTCCGTCTCCATCTCCAGCTGGCGCAGCTGATCACGCAGACGGGTGATGGTCTGGTCAAGCTCTGCAAGATTGAACCGGTAGTCACTCACTTGCTGTTCCATGCGGGAACGGTAGATATTAATCTCACCCGCATAATTCACCATGTCATCCAGCACATTGGACTGAACACGCACCTGCTCCCCGTGGGAGCGTACCTGTTTCTTGCGCTCTATTTTCTTCGGCAGAGTCAAGCCTTCGTTATCCGGAACAACATTTCCATCGCTTGACACACCGAACGGTTCCGTCTCGCCATCGTTCCCAATACTCTCGGAACCGGGTGACTCGGCAACGTCATCCTCACCAGCATCTTCTGAAACGGTGTCGGCTGCAGATAACCCTTCATTTTCTTCTGCAGTCACATCAATGGCCGCATCCCCAGCCCACTGATCAACAGACTCAGGCTCACGTTCAATACCACACAGGCGCTCGAGACGTATTTCAAGTTTTGCGTCCGACTCCGGCATGATGCGCAACTTGACCTGCTCGAGCATCTCGGACAGGCGATCATGCGACTCCTGCATCAGCATGAAGAGTTCATCGCCGGTTTCTGACTGACCATCTGCTATCCGTGTCATCAAGGACTCGAGCACGTGACTGAGATCACCAATCGCCTTGATGTCTACCATTCGGGCACCGCCCTTGATGGTGTGCAACTGGCGCTGGAATTCGGCCATATGATCACTGTTTCCAGGCTCATCGACCCAGGCACGCAGCACACTTTCACTGCTGTCAATTATCTCCGATGCCTCTTCAACGAATATCTCGTAGAGCTCCGGATCCATCGAAGAAAACGCGTCCGCAACCTCGGCAGATACGCTTTCCACCGCTTTACATGCGCCGGCATCAGCAGCAACCTCTTCAGAGACATCATTCGTCTTATCCACACGCGGCAATGCTGCAATCTGCTCACTCAGAGACTGTTGCAAGGACTCATCAAACGACAATTCCGGCAAATGTTCTATCGCCGAAGCAATCTCACCAGCACAGGCATTCAGAATACGCAGGGCATCCTGACTTACTACCTGTTGCCCGTGATAGTAGCCATCGAATATTTCGTTCAAATCGCCCGCCAGGCGACTGATCGATGCCACCTCCGCAGATTCTGATATACCGGATATGGTATGCAGAGCCCGGTACAACGATTCACTGACAAGACGCGGCTTATCACCCTCGCTCAGATAATCATTTATCGCCTGCAGGTGATCAGCACACTCGGTTGTGAAAATATCCAGAAGCGAAGGCTCAACTGCCGCAGCCTCATTGACCTTATCGGTCTGTTCGCACCCGGTATCAGTAGCGGATATCTCCTCTGAATCACTTGCTTCAACGGCGACAGTGTGGCCATTCGCAAGCATACCTGCTGTTTGCATCAGTTCACCGGCATTGATAGCAGGTTCCGCCCCACTCCTGACCTGATCGATGAGTTGCGACAGTGCATCAGGCAACTTGCTGACAAGCATCTGCAAACTCTCACTCGTTTCGATGGTGCCTTCAATCAGTCTATTTAGCAGGTCTTCCATTGACCAGGCGAACTCACCGATGAACATTGCACCAGCCATGCGACCGCTGCCCTTGAGAGTGTGCAAACTACGCCGAACCGTTGCCAGCGCCTCGATATTGTCCGGCTGATTTACCCAAGCGGGTATAACATCATTTAGCGCGACGATTTCTTCATCCGCCTCTTCCAGAAAGATCTCAACGATTTCTGCATCTGCATCGGGTGACAGCACAGGAAACTCCTCCCGAGCCGCTGCGTCGATCATTTCTGCAGCGTGCACAAACTCCTTTGCATCCGCATCACCCTCACCGTCAGTCGCCTCTGCCCATTCAACCATCGCTGCAGTATCGACTACTTCGACAGACTCATCCTCTGCTTCGTCCGCTTGATCAAGACAGGACTCATCAAATGTGGCATCTGGATCACAACACCTGGTCGCGAGGACCGCGAGGGCATCTATATCCACATCAGTAGTGACACATTCACCCTTCACCTGCCCCATCAGCTTTGTTAGCGCATCAGGCGCGCTCGACAGGACAGATTTTACGGTGTCATTTGGCTCGACAGTACCATCAATAAGGTTATTCGCCAGACTCTCCAGGGCCCAGGCATATTCACCTATTGCCATGGCCCCGACCATGCGACCACTGCCTTTCAGGGTGTGGAAGGAACGGCTTATATCTGCCAGATAGTCATTAACCTCGGGCGAACCCACCCAGATGGGAATGAACGCCGTTAATTTCTGTAGCTCTTCATCCGCCTCTTCGATAAATATTTCCAGAATCTCTTCATCCGCGTCTGCAGAAATGACCTGCATCGTGGATATCGAAGGTGCTGTCTCGACGACATCGTCCTGAACAGACGACGTCTCTTCCGCGACCGGGCTATTCTCCGGCTCAACTACATAGTCAATACCCTCACCAGCCGGTCGAGAAACAGCATCGGCCGATCCAGCTGTCGCAACTTCCTCATAGGGACTGGTGTAACCAAGCTTGTACAGGCTTTCTTCTGCAACATCCAGGGCCGTACCGGTGTTACTGCGATTCTCGGAGATTTCTTCAATAAAGAATTCGATACTGCAGATAGCATCCGCAAGCGTATCAACCTGCTTCCCATCCAGTGCACGCTGCCCCTCGATCAGTTCGCCAGCTATGAACTGCTTGACCTGGCTGACTGCAACGGCAGCCCTGTCCTGGCCGGACAGACCCAGGCCGCCTGCAACCTGATTCAACAGTTCGGGCACATTTGTCAGTAAATCTGTGTCAGCAGGTGACTGTATATATCCGGTTACCGATTCCTTGACGACCCCCATGCAGGCAACAACTTCACGCGTCACTGCATCTATACCCTGTCCCAGCAAGGCACCCTCTGCACCACCCCCGGACACATTGGTGATTGCATCCTCGACCACGACAAGTGTATTTGCCAGGTCCACATAGTCAGACTCACCCAGTGACGCTTTACCTTCTATCGCAGCCCTGAGAGACTGTTCCCAGCCTGCTAGCGGGGAGGCATGACCATCCAGCCCGATCATTCCCAGGGTATTAGCTACAGCATGCAAGCCATCAGCCGTACTTTCCAGTAACCGGGAATCACCGCCTTCCATCTGTTTATACTGGTCCAGCGTATCCTTTATCTGCCCGATATCAACGCGCAGTGTCGCGGCAACGGCCTCGATCATTTCATCATTACATGCTATCAGATCATCATTAGAATCGTCCTGTCCGTCACCAGCAGGCATCTGCTTGATGTCATAGGTCTCCCTGACCTCCCTGATCTTGTCCGATTCGGGATTCACATGCGTCGCCTGGAAAAGCAACCGCTTCATCAAGTCATCGGACAGTACGTCATCAAAAACCGCTTCACCGGCATCCATCAGACGCTTGATCTGGCGATCCAGATGACCAAACAACTGCTTGGTTTCAACGGTTACTTCCAGTGAGCCATCGCGTAATGCTTCGGCAATAGCTGAACCAACCCACCAGATGCGTGCAACAGGCTCGCTCGCAGCATTTTTATGCAGATAATCAAGCACATCGATCAGCGTGACCAATCCGGACTCACCATCAGCGTTCCGGTACCATTCCAGTAAACCACCCTGGAATCGCACCCGTGAAGACCGCGCCATTGCCGGAATATCCTCACAAACAGGTTTCGCGCGCACATCAAAAACGGATGCTGGCACTCGTGCCGACAGGTTCGGTGAAAACATGGCAGCCTGCTCAAGAGGCTGTTCACCGCGCGTGGCACGCAGACTATTGATCAACGGCAGCAGCAATTGCGGCCTGTCCCTGCGACCTGAACGAAGACTGGAGAGATAATCCGGTAATTGCAGGAACCCCTGCATGAGGAATTCCAGCGCAGTATCCGGCTGATCAATCGCATCCTGCAGCAGGTCGGCCACCACTTCCTCCATCTCACTGGTCAGCAGTACCGCACCCTTGAGACCCACCATGTGCAGCGGTCCAAGCACTTCATGCAGTTTTGTTGCACATTGCTGCAATAATGGCTTGTTTGACGTATCTGCCGCGTACTCTTCCAGCAGAACACGCGCCTGATTCAGGGTGTCTCCCAGTTCGTTACGAACCCAGCTGAGAGCGTTGTAGTCTATGGCTTCATGCATAATAGTATTTCCTTGAGAAACAGCCCGGCAGTCCATGACACAATTCTGGTTCTTGCGTGCCAAACCTGGACTGACCGGGTTGCATCAAGTAATCAATAACCCAACGATTGATAATCGCAGTGACATTTACTCTGGCAGTTTGAAGCCTGCAACAGAGGTATCCAGGTCCTGTGCAAGCCTTGCCAGGTTGCCAATAGAACGTGACGTCTGCTCAGTACCCTGGGTAGCCTGGGTCGTCATTTCCTGAATACTGCCCATGCTGGTAGCCAGTTGTGTAGCGACGTTTGCCTGTTCACGTGCAGACCCGGATATATTCTGAATAAGTCCGGCAAGCTGGTCAGACACAGACTCAATCTCTTCCAGTGCGCTACCAGCGTCTTCCGCGATCTGTGCACCGTTGACCACACCCGAAGTACTCTTTTCCATCGAGATAACCGCCTCATGTGTGTCAGCCTGAATCGTCTTCACAAGGGCCTCGATCTGCTTGGTGGCATTTGCTGAACGCTCCGCAAGGCGTTGCACCTCGTCGGCAACCACCGCGAAACCCCGACCTGCTTCTCCCGCCATGGCTGCCTGGATAGAAGCATTCAGCGCGAGGATGTTGGTTTGCTCGGCGATGTCGTTAATCAACTCAACGATGTCGCCAATCTCCTGGGAACTCTCCCCTAGGCGCTTGATTCGCTTGGACGTTTCCTGGATGTGCTCACGAATATTGTCCATGCCATCCATGGTCCGCTGCACGGCTTCACCGCCCTTCTTGGCGATCTCGACAGAACTCATTGCCACCTTGGAAGACTCGCTAGCCTCCTGGGACACTTTATCCATGGAGGCAGACATTGTGCCAATCGAAGAGCCCGCAACAGAGATATCCTGAGACTGTTGCTTACTGGCCTCAGACAGCTGGCTGGCAATCTGCTCTGTTTCCTGCACAGAGGAAGACAGCTGAGTCGACGTATCGTTGATCGTTTTGACCAGCCCGCGCAGCGATTCAACCGTAACATTGATCGAATCTGCGATGGCACCGGTGAAATCTTCTGAGACGGTGGTCTGAACCGTCAGGTCACCAGCTGCCAGATCACCAATCTCGTCCAGCAGCCGCATGATGGCTTCCTGGTTATGGGTGTTTTCTTCCTCAACCAGGTGACTGCGACGACGCTGACTCACCAGTGTTTCATAAGCCATCCAGAACAGGATAAACAGTGCGACAGCACCCATAAAATACGCCAGCTCGGTTGACACGACACGCGCATCCGGCGCGGCCAGCAGAACCGCCTTGAGCCCTTCAACTGAATCAAACAGGGCCTCACTCTGCGTTGTAATCTCGGCAGATGCCGCCTGTATACCGACCAGTTCCTCGGCGTTCTCTACGATGGAGCCAACATTATCGCTAACCCGACTGAACAACAGGGCGATTTCCTGAATTCTTGACTGCAATGCCTTGCCCTTCAACTGCTTGATACCCCCGGTACCACGCATGAAGCCATCCAGTACACGACCGAACTGCCGGGTATCTTCAGCAAAGGCAACTGTTGCAGACTCGGTAACTTCACCGTTCATAACATTATTCAGATTGTTCACAATACGCTGACCGAGTACTGCCTGTTCGGTTGCCAAACGGACCTGTGCAGCACTGGCATCGTCTTTCATTAGTTCGTCAACGATACCCTGGGTATGCTCCATCAACTGCGGCATAACCTCGTTCATGAGCGAGGTTGCCTCCGTCATCGCCATAATCAGGAACTGGCCTTCCAGGATCTCGTCAATGTTGTAACGAAAACCACTCCAGCGGTTATCCAGATTAATCAAAGCAAGATTCTCGGGTGTTTCACCGACACCGGTAGCGTCACCGTAATCGGACATCTGGGTATCCAGGATGGTCGAGAACCGGTCCTTGGACGCCTCCAGCTTTGTGAATGCGTCCATATCACCGCTCGTTGCAGACAGGGCATATTTTGCAATACGTTGCGATAACACAAGCTGTTCACCTGCAGCTGCCAACCTTGACTGGTCGACTTCAACATGGTGCCCGACTTTCACGAATGTCCAGGCCATGGCCCACACCGCGCAAAGCATAAAGAAGGCAAGCACCTTCATCTTGCTGGTAGCACCAAACTTTCTAACATCAAACATTGATTTCATGGCCTGTCTCCTGACCCATTAGTCCACATTGCAAAGAATAATTACCTGTTCCCACTGACCTTTAATTCAGACAGCTAAACAGCCACCTTTAAAAACGCTGGCGAGTCAACCAGTAACATCAGATTGAATACACCCCAGACCTGCCCACCGCGACGAAACCCGTGTTGCAGATAGGGCTTCAACCCATCGTCAACACCCGGGGCTTCGCGTGTAAGTTCTTCCTCGAGAAAATGCTTGAGTCCAAGCACCTCATCCACCACGATTCCGGAATGAACACCGTTGCAATCGACCACCAGAACGCGCGTCTTGTTGGTCACTCGTGGCATCTCATTGCCGAGATAACCGTTCAGATCGATAATTGGCAGCAGGTTTCCGCGAACGTTTGCTATGCCGCGTACCCATGGCTGCGTGAGTGGCACCACTGAGAGTTCCGGGTAGTCCAGTATCTCGACGACATCATCCATCGGTGCGAGCAGCTGGTCTTTCCCCAGTTGAAACGCAATACCTGACCATTCATTTGAGATCTCGGCCTTGCGAGACAGGCCAGTTTCACAACCGCGGCATAGATCCTCGATTTCCTTGAGAGCCGCGACAGGGTTTACTGTATTCGTGTCAGACATACATGCTACGCAGCCAGCGCCTCCTTGATGAGGCTCATGAGGGCGCCTTCCTTGACCGGTTTAGTAACGTAGTCACGCGCCCCCTGACGCATTCCCCAGACGCGGTCTACCTGCTGGTCTTTTCGGGTAACGATAATGACCGGGATGGTCGATGTATCCGGGTCAGATGATAATTCGCGGGTCGCCTGAAAACCGTTCAGCCCGGGCATTACCACATCCATCAGTATCAAGTCCGGTTTCTCGCGCTTGGCTACCTGGATACCTTCACCAGCATCTGCAGCAGTCAGGGTATTGAATCCGTTTTTCTCCAGAATCTTTTTCAACAGATGCGTATCTGTAGGGGAGTCATCAACAATCATTATCTGTGTCATGGTAGCGCCTCGTATTTTGTTCAACCTTGATGCAGGTACTATGTGTTGCTGCCGCTGTACTGCTCGATTACTGACAATAATTCTTCGCGAGTAAACGGCTTGGTGATGTAGTTGTTTGAACCAACGACGCGCCCCCTGGCACGATCAAACAGGCCGTCCTTGCTGGACAGCATGATCACCGGGGTATGCCGGAACACCCGGTGATGCTTGATAAGGGCACATGTCTGGTAGCCGTCGAGACGCGGCATCATGATGTCGAGCAGAATAAGATTTGGCTGATGATCGGCTATCAGGCTGAGCGCCTCGAAACCATCGGTTGCTGTTACAACCTCGAAGCCTTCCTTTTTCAGCAGCGTCTCTGCCGTACGGCGGATGGTCTTGCTGTCATCGATAACCATCACCTTGAAGCCTTTGGCGACATCGACACCGGGATTGCCGGCATCGGCCTCGCTGGCGATTTCATTCACTTCACCCGTCTGTACAGTACTCTGCATGATGACCTCTATCCGTCTGTTTTATATACACTTTTAGCTAACACCTGCCACCTCCTGCGAGGTCCAATCCAGCTGCCGGGCGCCCTATCCGTACCCCGGCAAAAGAATTAATCTAGTATTAGCCGTCTGCTACACCGGTTTATCGTCAACGGGGTAGCAAACTTTATCTTGTCAAGTCATACAGATAGCGGGATGCAGCAAGCCCCCGATTACAGGTAATTTATGGATATAAAACTCGGTATCGTGATGGATCCGATCGGATCAATTAAGGTCCATAAGGACAGCTCATTTGCCATGTTACTGGCGGCCCAGAAACGCGGCTGGGAGTTGTTCTACATGGAGCAGGATGACCTGTTCCTGGATGACAGTCGTTGCCATGCAACCATGCAGAAACTGTCCGTAAGGGATGAAGCCCGCGACTGGTACTCGCTGTCCGAAGAACGTACCGCTGCCGTGGATGAACTGGACGTCATCCTGATGCGCAAGGATCCACCGATGAACATGGAGTTCATCTACTCCTCCTTTCTGCTGGAGCGGGCCGAGGCACAGGGAGTACTGGTGGTTAACAGTCCTGCGGCTATTCGTGATGCCAGCGAGAAACTCTATACCGCCTGGTTCTCACAATGCTGCCCGCCAACACGTGTCAGCCGTGATGCTGTCCGTCTGAAGGAATTCCTGGCCGAACACGGCGACATCATCGTCAAACCACTTGACGGCATGGGCGGTGCTTCCGTTTTTCGCATACAGGAAGATGATCCAAACCTGAACGTCATCCTCGAGACCATTACCGCAAATGGCCGTACCAGCGCCATGGCACAACGCTATATCCCTGAGATCACAGAGGGTGACAAGCGCATCCTGATGATCAACGGCGAACCCTTCCCGCACGCACTGGCACGTATTCCTGCAAGCGGCGAAACGCGAGGAAATCTGGCTGCCGGTGGCCGCGGCGAGGGTGTTGACCTGAGCGAGCGCGACCGCTGGATCTGCGACCAGGTAGGACCGGCGCTGCGCGAACAGGGTCTGATGTTTGTCGGGCTTGATGTCATCGGCGACTACCTGACAGAGATCAACGTCACCAGCCCCACCTGTATTCGCGAGCTGGATACGCTCTACAATGCAGACATTGCCGGACAGTTGATGGACGCCATCGAAGTGCGCCTCAATCAGTGACAGATAAAATTACATGGCTGTTTATTCTGCTACTGGCCCTTGCTGTATCGGCCTGTAGCCAGCCGAAGGACCCCGTCTTTCACGACCAGTTTTTCGCGTTTGGAACCCTCATAGATATCACCCTGTACGGTGTCGAGCCAGGGATTGCCGAGACAATCAGCAGCCAGATCGAAGCTGATTTCAACGCCCTGCACACTGAATGGCATGCCTGGCAACCCGGCCCGATCCTGTCTCTGAACGAAAAGCTGGCACAGCATCGGCCAGCCACGGTGAAACCCGGTATTATCCATCTACTGGCAGAAGCCAACCGGCTTTCACTGGCCAGCAAGGGTCTGTTCAATCCGGTCATTGGCAACCTGATTGAGCTGTGGGGCTTTCATGACAACGCACTGCCCATCGGGACCCTGCCGGACAGCGCCGCAATCGAAAACCTGGTTGCAGAAAACCCCGCAGTCGATGACATTACCATCGAATCTGACAGGGTTGTTACTCGCAATGCCGTCGTCGCCTACGACCTGGGCGGCTTTGCCAAGGGCCTGGCAATCGACCGTGCCATCGAGCGGCTGCGTGACTCCGGCATTGAGCATGCCATCATCAATGCCGGCGGCGATCTCCGCGCCATAGGTCAACGCGGCGAGCGCCCGTGGCGTATCGGTATTCGCCATCCACGGGAACCCGGCATACTGGCAAGCATTGAAATCGCCGGTGATGACAGCGTCTTTACATCAGGCGATTATGAGCGTTTCTTTGAAGTTGATGGAAAACGCTACCATCATATAATTGACCCGCGCAGCGGCTATCCGGCGAGCGAAACCACGTCAGTGACTGTCATTCACAGCGATGCGGCCACAGCCGATGCAGCTGCAACAGCGCTGTTTGTTGCAGGACCCGACCACTGGCAAATAGCGGCAAAAAACATGGGAATCCGTTTTGTCATGTTGATAGACTCGCAGGGTATTATCCACATGAACCCAGCGATGCAGTCGCGCATTCAACTGGATCCAGAACTGGATGCGACCGTCATACTGGGTGACCCACTGCAATGACCCGCGCAGACCACATCCTGATTACACTGGTAGCCATTGCCCTGCCTTTTTTGTACTGGCAACTATGGACCGCAGATCAACAGGCTAATTATTTGTTGATCCATAGCAACAATAACCCGCCGCGCACTGAATTACTCACGCCGCAGCGAACCATCCAGGTTGCGGGGCCGCTTGGCAGCAGCATTATTGAAATCAGTGATGGCCGCACACGTTTTATCAGTTCTCCATGTACAACCAAGGCGTGTCTCCACACGGGCTGGCTGTCACGTGTCGGCGAATTCGCGGCGTGCCTTCCAAACCGAGTCAGCCTGACCCTGGCTGGACGTCACCCGGATTTTGATACTATAAATTTCTAGACCGCCGGCACACTGTTTATACATTTGAACGGTGCACAAAAAAGAGGGCGGATAACCGCCCCCTTGTTTAGTCTCCGCCTGGATCGTCTATTTCAGAGCAACGGCTTCTGCACTTTCAGGCACCACGATAGTCAGGCCCAGCACCTTCCACATCTGCATGCCACCACGGTAGTAGGCAATCTTCTCTGCCGGGAAACCAAGTTCCAGCAGCCCCTTGATGGCCCGTGGAGACTGCCCGCACCAGGGACCGTTACACCAGAAGACCACCTGCCTGGCATTGGAGAAATCCCACTTCTCGGTCTTCTGGTCGGCGCCAAACCAGCCGAATTTTGCCATCAGGCTCTCGAAACTACTCGTTACCCAACCCGGTTGATCACGACGTACCGCGCCCAGCTGCTCAAGCACCTGAATCGTTTCGGAGGAATCCTCTCCGGCCACGAACTCTGTAAAGGGAATATTGACCGAACCGGGGATGGTGCCCTTCTTGTACCAGGAAGGTGTACGCGCATCGACAATCATGCCCTTGCCAGTCGCCAGTTCACGCTCCATAAAACGAAAAATCTCGGCCTCG
>CAJQNP010000066.1 GCA_905479705.1 uncultured Gammaproteobacteria bacterium | reverse complement strand
CCTGGCAGGCCACTTGCTCTCCGCGCTGCTCCGCCAGCCTGCGGTAGTCGGACAAATTCTGGCCGGCCTGATTGTCGGTCCAAGCGTCCTCGGCTGGATTACCTATACAACGTTTGTCGCCAACATTGCCCACCTGGGCGCTATTGTCCTGCTATTCGTCGTCGGCCTGGAGTTCCGCGCAAAGGACCTGGCAGCCGCACGCCCTTTTGTAATCGCCGTTGCCGGCATTGTATTACCCTGGTTCACGGGATATCTAATAGCACGAGGCTTCGGCTTTGATACCTCCCGCGCACTGCTGATTGGCGTAGCCCTGAGCGCCACCAGTATTGCCATCACCGCCGATACGCTGCGCGAACTGGGCCGGCTGCAGTCGTCAGAAGCCAAGCTGATTATCGGTGCAGCCGTGATTGATGATGTGCTGGCCCTGCTTGCGCTGTCGCTTGTCGATCAGCTCGGCAGCGGCACCATCGAGCCGTTTTCCATTGCACTGATGGCAGCGAAAGCCGTGCTGTTTATTGGCATGGGGGTGTGGCTCGGGCAAATATTACTTGCCCGGGTTTCCAGGAAAATCGATGCCTCTCAAATCGCTGTGCGATCGCCGGAGTTTGTCTTCGTGCTCGGACTGCTGACAGCATTCGCGTATGCGCTGGCGGCAGAATATCTTGGACTATCAGCAATAGTAGGCGCCTTCGTGGCGGGCGTCGTATTCGAGGGTATTCATGTAAATACAAGCCGGTCTGTGCACATTGGCGCGGAGTATGTGCGTGCATCATTCGGTGCGGTGTTCTTTGTATCGCTTGGTGTGCTTGCAGATATGCGCACCCTGGGCATGGAGACATTGATCTTCGCGGCGGTGCTAACCCTTGGTGCGTTTTTCTCGAAACTCGTCGGTTGCGGCCTGAGTGCACGCGCAACCGGTATAGCTTCGCGGGAAAGCGTGATTATCGGAGTCGGCATGGCGCCACGCGGAGAGGTTGCCATGGTGATCGCCTTGCTGGCACTGAATCGTGGCGTGATCGAGCAGCCTGCCTATGTCGCCCTGGTACTAATGAGCCTGGTTACCACCCTGATTGTACCTATCACGCTTCGCAACTGGTTATACCGTAGATAATTGCATGCACATTGATCCCCTGCTGCCAACACTGGTTTTAATTATCGCCGTCGTGCTGTTGATCGGTCTGTCACTTCAACTGCTGCGCCAACCCCAGGTGATTGGCTACCTGCTTGCCGGCGTCGCAATCGGTCCTTTTGGCCTTGCCCTGTTGACTGACACGGAATTCGCCTCCCGACTGGGTAGCTTTGGCGTCGTCTTGTTGCTGTTCTTCGTTGGCATGGAGGTGGTCCCCAGGCAGCTTATTAGCGGGTGGCGCATTGCGGTCATGGGCACGCTGGGACAGGTTGCACTCAGTGTCGTGCTGCTCATTCCAATAGGTCTGTGGTTCGACTGGCCTGTAGAACGCGTGGTACTTCTTGGTTTTGTGACAAGTCTCAGCAGTACGGCGGTTATTATAAAGTTGCTACGCGACTCAGGAGAAATCTACGGCAAGGAAGGTCAGGACGTTCTGGGTATTCTGCTGGCACAAGACCTGGTTATTATACCCATGTTGATAATTGTCGGCTTGATGGGCGGTGAGACACCGAGCTGGGGTGGACTCGGTTTACAGGTCGCCGGATCAATTATAATTGTGTCATCGCTCGCGTGGGCGCTAACGCGTGACTCGTTTCATCTACCCTGCGGACATCTTTTCCGCAGTGATCCTGAACTGCAAGTGTTCGCAGCATTGCTTATTTGCCTGGGTTTATCCTTGTTAACGGGTATGGCACAACTTTCAACTGCACTGGGTGCATTCGCTGCCGGTATCCTGGTTACGGCGGCACGCGAGACCCAGTGGGTCCATCATACTCTTGAACCATTCAGGGTGATTTTTGTAGCTTTGTTTTTTGTATCCATCGGTATGCTGGTCGATGTCTCGTTTATCCTGTCGCACTCAATGCAGGTCGTACTGCTGGTCGTGGCTGTTCTTGTCGGCAATACCCTGCTGAATGGAATAATTCTGCGTTTTCTCGGCTATCGATGGCGGGAAAGCCTGTATGCAGGCGCAATGCTTGGTCAGATCGGTGAGTTCTCTTTTGTGCTCGCTGCTGTTGGGCTAACCGCCGGCATCATCAGCGACATCGCATACCAGTACACGATCGCAGTGATCGCGCTGTCTCTGCTCGTCAGCCCATTCTGGATCCTGGCAGCCCGGCGGATAGTTGGCGTCACGCAACTCACCAAGACACCTGATACCAGCACACTAGAACCGGCAGCGCCAGCGGAAAGGAACCCGGATACCAGCTCCGATAACCAGCATTAACTCGACCACAGCAGGCAGTCCGTGCCTATAGTCCGCCCGGGGAATACCGCATGCGTCAATGCCGTGCAGGCCAGCCAGTTCGTCCGGATAGCAATTGCTGTCTTGACTATTCATCCGGGTATCCGCACACATCATGCCCTCGAAGCCAGAGGTGCGCCAGGGATTGTCGGGGTGCCGGCCGCCGCGCTGCCGATCCAGAAGACAAGTCCCTTCTGGAGAAACTCGTCAGCATATATGCTGTGAGACCCGTCACAAGAAAACGTCAGTCCAACGAGTCCATTGTATATATTAAGTGAGGCAAAACGCAGGTAAATGATCTCATCAGCAAAGCGAAGATCACGAAAGGATTCAAGTAACGGGCGAATTTTTGCAGGTGCTATCTCAGCGGTAGCCGGGTAAGGGGATTTTTGAAAGGCCAGGCAAACGTCCGGATCAACCAACTCATCGATTGTCAGAATATGGTAGCGGAACGGGTCTGTCTGGCTCCAGACGGTGGCACGATTACTGGAAAAATGAATCTCGCAATGGAAGATACCGTGATCGACAATCAACTCATCTATCATGGCAATGACTGTGTCGATGTGCTGATCGAGCGCGCTTTCAAAACGCTGTTGTAGAAAGAGCCCTCCCCGAATTGACGGGTCTCCCTTCATCTGTCGCCAGCTCCTTGATTCTTCGTAAAGGGGTGCGGTCAATGGCAGTTCGCGCAGATCAAAATGCGCACCCAGAAATCCGGCAGGTTGACCGTCACATTTCACCATTTGCACTGCTGTAATGCTGGGGCGCTTTTCGTGCGCGCCGATGTACGCTTCAGAGAGAATAAAGTCAGACAACGGCAGGAAATTATTCATATAGGGTCGCAGTGACCGGTCCAGACCTGTATTTTGTATGTCGTCACCCCGCGGGCTTATCTGCGCGGTCAGCTGTATTCCATTCAGGTCCATGGCGTAAAGGTGCTTGCAATATGGCAGTGCCGCCAGACCGGCACGCAACACCTCCTCCAGTGCAGCGTTGTTGTCCCACTCCTGCGCACAAGCAGATGCAAGCTCCGACAATGGCGCTTTCAGAAAAATTGCCAGTGCATCGCGCTGGCGCGCAATGTTCTGCTGTGCAGACGTGATCATGGCGACATTATAGACATAATTTCAAAGATACCAATGCATCATCCAGAATGACAAATGACAGAACGATCGACCTGCCCTGGTGGTCCTAGCCCACTCGCGCAAGCACCATAAACTGGTAGGGTTCCAGTAGCAATTCCTGGGCCGCGGTAATGGACCGACCGGCATATAAGTCGACCATGGTCTTGCGCATACCCATCTGCCGCAGGCGCCGCGCCTCCAGGCGTTGTTCCTGTTCGCTGAAATTGGCGAGTACAAACACGACGTGCTGGTCGCCACTGCGAATGAATCCGAATACATGCTTGTTGCCCGTCTCCACGACCTCGGTGTCGGCACGGGTAAAGGCAAGGTTCTGCCCACGCAACTGCAGCAGGCGCAGCAGGCCCCGGTAAACCCGTCCTGGCACCGAGCTGACCTCGTAGCGCTGGTCGGCGTGTTCCCAGTCAAACACCGGGCGGTGCAGCCAGCGGGAATCACCGACCCTGGCGGGGTCCTGGTCATAGGAATAATCATTCAGGGTCGCCAGTTCATCACCGAGATAAATGAGCGGAATGCCGCCGATGGTGATAATGATGCCGTGAATCAGCAGTATGCGGCGGATAGCAAGCTCAAGGTCCTGATCATCAGCATCACTGAGTGCTTTCTCGACACCGGCCAGTGAGGCACAGGTACCCGATACCCGGGCCTCACCGGTACGCGGGTCCTCCTGAAACGGTGCACCCCTGGAGAAACTGCCGACAAAGCGGCCGATGTAGAAGTCCGTGAGGAAATAGCGGTGAGCCCGGGGTTCGAAGCCGGCGGCTAGCAGGTCCTCGTCCGAAAACGCCCAGCCGATGTCATCATGGCAGCGCACGTAATTGACCCAGGCACAGCCCTCTGGCAGGACCATGCCGCGTTGCATGGCATTTTGCAGCACGCGTACATCACGCGTTGCCAGTGATTCCCACAGCAGCGCCATCAATTGCGGATTGTACGAGAGCGGGCACTCGTCCAGACCGATGTACTTGCGCACCTCCTTCGGATGCACGATCGCCTCGGATTTAAACACCATCGCAGGTGCGGCGATGCTCACCAGGGCATTGTAGGCCTTGATGATCCAGTGTGCCTCGGGCAGATTCTGACAGTTGCTGTCGAGCCGTTTCCAGAGAAACGCCACCGCGTCCAGGCGCAGGATCTCCACACCCTGATTGGCCAGAAACAGCATCTCCTCCAGCATGCGGTTAAAGACCACCGGATTCTCATAGTTCAGATCCCACTGGTAGGTATGAAAGGTAGTCCAGACCCACTTGCGCAGACGACTGCGATAGGTAAATGCCCCCGGATGATCCTCAGTGAACACCTCCGGCATACTGCGCTCGAAGGCATCCGGCAAGGTCCGGTCCGGGAACATGCGATAGTACTGCTGATATTCCGAATCGCCGGATAATGCGCGCTCGGCCCATTCGTGTTCGTCCGAGGTATGGTTAAACACGAAATCAAGGGTGAGTGAAATCCCGTGGTGGCGCAACTCGGTAGCCAGTTCGGCAAGCTGCGCCATAGTACCCAGGCCAGGCGCGACCTCGCGGTAACTGCTGACCGCATAGCCACCATCGTTATCATCCTCGGGCACCTTGAACGGCGGCATCAGGTGCAGATAGGTGATACCCAGTTCCGAGAGATAGGGAATACGCTCACGCAAACCCTCGAGGTCACCTGCAAAGCGATCGACATAACACATGGCACCGACCATGCGATTCGACTGATACCAGTCGGGGTCGGCCTCGCGCAGCGCATCCAGTGCCTTGAGTTCCGCGGGCCGCTCCAGCCACAGGGAGGTGGCCGAGGAAAGGATACTTTCCAGGTGATAGAAAAAATCGTACTGCCCGCCGTACAGCGCATGCAGATGCTTGAACAGGCGCGGGAAGTGGCGCTGCAACCGCGTCAGGTAGGCATCCCATTCCACTGCCTCGGTGTGCGCCTTGAAGCGCGCCTCGATTCTCGGCAGCAGGCGCCGTAGAGAAGCAGCGCTGTGCTCCTCAAGCCATTCGACGTTGTGGCTCATAAAAAAGCCCTCATCTGACAGGGTAGATTACAATTGTGACGCCTGCGCAATGACCCGGATAATATGCAGACGGTGTCTGTCCAGGCTGCTGTGTTAACTCGCGGCTTCAGCCTGGTGCAGGGTCAGCTGCGTGAACGGAATCTCCCAGTGATTTTCGCTGCAGGCCTCCACGCACCAGCGCTGCAGGGTTCGCTGCAAGCGGCTATAGAGATCCGCCAGGGCACCGTCAAAATCGGCGATCACCACCAGATCCAGCGAGGAGGTGTTGGCACGTTCAAACTCGACCCGCAGGTTGAGCAGCTGACCGGCATAGCCCTCTTCTTCTGCACGCCGTTCGATGTGCGCTTTCAATGTGTCCGGGATGGTCGTGACGCTTTCCTGTTGCAGATTGTAGGTTATCCCGATGGTTTCCTTTATACGGAAATTGGTGGACAGGTTGAGCGCTGACTGGGCAAGGAAATCCGCTGTTTGATAGGTACGATGCGCCCCACCGCGCTGAATCAACTGCACCAGCTCCTGGGATATGCCCGTGACCTTGCCACGCGTGCCATCGGCCAGCAGCACCCAGTCACCCCGCTTGCAGGGAAACCATGGATCACCCTGCCTGACTGGACGGGACTTCAGATCGACCAGGTCATCGATGCGCACCCGCTGGCTGATCTCGGCCGCTGGATTTACCAGCTGGCTGAAAACATTGATCCTCATTACCATCCACGGCAAACCGTCGAGAAAAATGCGTTCTCCTTCACGCACGGTGCCAACGTTGAGAAACAGCTGTATCTGCTGCCAGTAACGTGGCAGTGCCTGCCTCAGTGTCAGACCGATGCCCAGCAACAGCAGGATGCCAAGACTGAAAAGCACCCAGTCTTCCACCACATAAAAGACCACCATCGGCCCGGTGATGAGCAGGATGACAGTTATCATGCGATGCATCAGGTCGAGCAGCCGCAGACGGAAACTGCGATATTCCTTGCGATAGCCCGGTATGAACTTCTCCATCGCCCGGTAGCTCAACCGGGACAACAGCAGGATAACAATCACCACCAGTACGGCCTGGGCCAGGTACAGTCCCCGCTTCTGGAAGAAGGACTTCAGATAACTTTGCGAGGCATCAGCCAGCGAGGCCTCTGAATCCTCCAGGTTTTTCAGCTTCAGTTCCGCAGTCTGCAACTCGCTCTGGATGAACGTCAACTGCTTGTTCCAGTCATCCAGCACCCTCTCCAGGTGGCCTTCCAGGGCTGGGTCTTCGTTTTCATCCAGTAATCCTGTGATATGGGCAACCGCATGTTCGGCAATCGGCAGCTTTTCCTGGTAGTAGGCGATTCTATCCTTCAGCTCGGACTTCACGCGGACATGGCTGGTCATGTCCTTCATCTCTTTCAGCGCCGGCCGGACCAGGGAGAACAGTTCTTCCTGGAAATTGAATTTTGGCTCCTCGGCGATCCTCAGGCTGCCGATGTCCGCACCCGCCGCTATTTCCTTCAGACTCCGGGTGGTGCTCTCCAGGTCGACATCCAGCTTATCCAGCTGCTCCTGGATGTCCCGCTTTTCCGACTCGCTCTCGGCAGATTTAAGCTCGAGCCCCAGGCGTTTGATATCGCCTTTCAGCTCGGACTGTAAATTGATAAGCGAGTTCAGGGTCCTGATGGTGCCCTGCAGTTGCGTATCCCCTGCCGGCACTTGCTCGATAACCGCTGGCTCCAGGGCGTACGCCGGCCACGTCGTCATGACCAGGGTTATATAAAATACCAGTGATCGTATGTTTGGCATGTGCTGAAGTGTTTCGCTCGACCAGTAAAATGAATGTGGAAACGGGATAATCCCGTTTACGAACAACGTGCAGAACACCCGGTCGGCAATCACCTGACCTCGTCGTGTCAGGGACACGATTCCATTCACCCGCTGAACAGATAATCTATCATAAATTCATTGCCGCTGATCCGGTCCTGGATCATACTGGCACGGTAAAAAAAACCTGCTGCACCCGGGTTTTCAAAGTGAGGCGAATTACCCCGCCGGGACCAGTCGTAGTCAGCTGTTTTCATGCTGGTGCAGCGTATAACAAATAATACGGCCAGCGCATGAGCCAGGCCGTATCAACAAGGAACATGGTCACATGGTTAAACAGGTTACCAGGCCGCAGGTCGTCGGCTGGCGCGAATGGATTTCTCTGCCCGATCTGAAGGTCGAGCATATCAAGGCCAAGATAGATACCGGCGCACGTACCTCTGCCCTGCACGCCTATTTCGTGGAACCGTTTCTCAAGCGTGGCAGGCGCTGGGTTCGTTTTGGCGTACACCCCTACCAGCAGGATAACCGCACCCAACGTATCTGCGAAGTAGCGGTCACCGATGTACGCTGGGTGACCGACTCGGGCGGGCATCGCGAGAAGCGCTATGTCATTACTACTGACCTGGAGCTGGGCGACAACCGCTTCCCTGTTGAGCTGACCCTGACCAACCGTGACACCATGCGCTTTCGAATGCTGCTGGGCAGGACCGCCCTGAAAAAGCGTTTCATGGTCGATCCTGCACGTTCTTACATGGTGGGACGCTACAAAAGACCCGGAGGAAAGAAAAAATGAAAATCGCCATCCTGTCACGTAAAAAATCCTACTACTCGACCCGGCGCCTGGTCGAGGCGGCAGAACAGGCTGGTCATGAGATACAGGTGATCGATACCCTGCGCGTTTACATGGACATTGCCTCACACCGACCGGGTATCCATTACAACGGACAAGCCCTCACCGGCTTTGATGCCGTCATCCCGCGCATCGGCGCTTCCATCACCTTCTACGGTACTGCGGTGCTACGCCAGTTCGAAATGATGGGTGTCTATCCGCTGAATGAATCAGTCGCCATCAGCCGCTCACGTGACAAATTGCGTTCGTTGCAGCTGCTGTCGCGCAAGGGAATCGGCCTGCCGGTCACCGGTTATGCCAACTCCCCTGACGATATCCAGGATCTGCTCAAGATGGTGGGTGGAGCCCCAGTAGTCATCAAGCTGCTGGAAGGTACCCAGGGGATTGGCGTGGTGCTGGCAGAAACCCAGAAGGCCGCAGAAAGTGTCATCGAGGCGTTTATGGGGCTTGATGCGAACATCCTCGTTCAGGAATACATCAAGGAGGCCGGCGGTGCCGATATCCGTTGTTTTGTCATCGGTGAGCGGGTGGTCGCTGCCATGAAACGCCAGGCACAGGAAGGCGAGTTCCGCTCCAACCTGCACCGCGGCGGCAGTGCCAGCCTGATAAAAATCACCCCCGAAGAACGCTCAACGGCAGTACGTGCCGCAAAAGTGATGGGGCTGAATGTTGCCGGTGTCGACCTGCTGCGCTCCAATCACGGGCCTGTGGTCATGGAGGTAAATTCATCTCCTGGCCTGGAAGGCATAGAGGACGCCAGTGGCGAGGACATCGCTGCCAAGATCATCAGTTTCATTGAACGCAACGCTCGTCCGAACAGAACCCTGACGCGGGGCAGAGGCTAAACTTGACACGCGACAGCATCGAGATCGGCGACACCACCATAGCAGCGGGGGAACGCGTCACCCTCGACCTGCCTATGGCCAGCCTGTATTCACATGCACCGATGTCGCTGCCCCTGCAGGTCGTCCATGGCAGGCGTGACGGACCGTGCCTGTTCGTCAGCGCCGCCCTGCACGGCGATGAGATCAATGGCGTGGAGATTATCCGCCGCCTGCTACACCTGCCGCTGCTGAAAAAACTGCGCGGCACACTGCTGGCCGTGCCCATCGTCAATGTCTATGGCTTCATCAACCGTTCCCGGTATTTACCTGACCGCCGCGACCTGAACCGCTCCTTTCCCGGATCCGAGAAGGGATCGATGGCTGCACGCCTGGCCGGATTATTCATGGAGGAAATCGTAACCCGCAGTGACTACGGTATCGACCTGCATACCGGCGCAATCCACCGCGAAAACCTGCCGCAGATCCGCGCCAACCTCGACGACCCTGAAACCGCACGCATCGCCAGCGCCTTTCACGTGCCGGTGCTGCTCAATTCGGATCTGCGAGACGGGTCACTACGGCAGGTTGCCGCTGAGCGGGGTATCCCAATCCTGCTATACGAGGCCGGCGAGGCACTGCGTTTCGACGAAAGAGCCATCCGTGCCGGGGTCAAGGGCATTGTCGCGGTAATGCGCCAGATAGACATGCTGCCAGCCAGCAGCCGCCTGCGACGCCCGACAGAACCGCTTATCGCGCGCACCAGCAGCTGGATTCGGGCCGGGTGCAGCGGCATTCTGAGGACCACGGTGCCCCTGGGTGCACGGGTACGCAAGGACGAGGTAATAGGTGTTATATCCGATCCCTTTGGCCAACAGGAACGCGAGGTACTGGCCACCAGCCCGGGCATCATCATCGGGCGTACCAATCTGCCCCTGGCCAACGAGGGAGAAGGACTGTTTCACATTGCCCGCTTTGAATCCACCCGTGCCGCCGAATCCACTGTAGAAGCCTACCAGGCTGACGAGATCCCCATCGATCCCGCAATGGAGCAGGAATCCCCGATTGTGTAATGCCTCTGGCCCTGTCTTTATAGCCAGGTACAAGGATTAAACAGATATCGCGGCGTGCATAACCGACCAGCGGGATACACCGGGAGTAAAATTGCTTTGCCCGGTCCTCTGGACGCCAACACGGGCGTTATTGTGCTGCTCTTCGAAATTTGTCATTAAACCCCCTCGCCTGACCAGAATGCTGGTCCAGCCGCGCATATATGTTACTTTTCAACGATGAGAACCGGGCTCGCCACCACCCTGATACTTGCTATCGCTCTTATCAGTAATCATGCATCAGCCTCGCAGGGCATCGAGCTTACCCCGGAGGAGTCGCAGTGGCTCGACTCGCACAATATCATCCGGCTCGGGTCGGATTCAGCCTGGCCACCCCTGGATTACAGGGACGGCAACATGATCCCTGCAGGCATGTGCGCCGATTACTTCAGGTATGCAGCTGATAAACTGGGGATCGAGATTGTCATCGGGCCGGAGCTGGGCTGGGCCGAGGTCATGCACAACCTGAAAGAGAAGCAGCTGGATGCCGTCACCTGCCTGGCACAAAATGACAACCGCAACGAATTTGTCTCGTTCTCA
>CAJQNP010000065.1 GCA_905479705.1 uncultured Gammaproteobacteria bacterium | reverse complement strand
CGAGCACCTGCCGGAACCGGAAGACCTGCTGGAGAGTGAAGACGACGCCCCCATCATCCGGCTCATCAACGCATTGCTCACCGAGGCCGTCAAGGAGAATGCCTCGGATATCCATATCGAGCCCTTTGAGAACCGGCTGGTTGTGCGTTTTCGCTGTGATGGTGTGCTGCGTGAGATTCTTGAACCGCAGCGGATACTGGCGCCCCTGCTGGTATCACGCATCAAGGTGATGGCGCGTCTCGATATTGCAGAAAAACGCCTGCCGCAGGACGGTCGTATCTCACTGCGTGTGGCGGGTCGCGCTGTCGACATTCGTGTCTCCACCCTGCCATCGGGTAATGGCGAGCGTGTGGTGCTGCGACTGCTGGACAAGCAGGCCGGGCGACTTGATCTAGAACACCTGGGTATGGCGCCTCGCGATCGCGATGCTATTGACGTGCTGATCAACAAGCCGCATGGCATTATCCTGGTGACCGGTCCGACCGGCTCGGGCAAGACCACGACCCTGTATGCCGCCTTGCAGCGCCTTAACAGCAAACGCCGTAATATCATGACGGTCGAGGATCCGATCGAATACTATCTCGACGGTATTGGCCAGACCCAGGTCAATACCAAGGTTGACCTGAGTTTTGCCCGTGGTCTGCGCGCCATCCTGCGCCAGGATCCGGATGTTGTGATGGTCGGCGAGATCCGTGACCTGGAAACCGCCGAGATCGCGGTGCAGGCATCCCTCACAGGCCACCTGGTGTTTTCCACGTTACATACCAACAGTGCCGTTGGCGCGGTCACGCGTCTGCGTGACATGGGTGTCGAACCCTTTCTGCTTTCATCGAGCCTGATCGGTGTTCTCGCGCAGCGTCTGGTGCGCGTGTTATGTGAGGATTGCAAGGAGCCTTACACGGCCGGTTCGGCAAACTGTCGCGCAATGGGTGTGCCGGAAGACAATCCCCCGACGCTCTACAAGCCGCGCGGTTGTGCGACTTGTAACCAGCTGGGATACCGGGGGCGTGTCGGCATCTACGAACTGGTAAGCCTCAACGACACGATGCGTTCAATGATTCATGACGGCGCCGGTGAAATCGAGATGGAGCGGCTGGCCCGGGAGCATTCACCCAGTATTCGCCAGGACGGCTGGCGCGATGTGCTGAATGGTATTACGTCCGTTGAAGAAGTCCTGCGTGTCACGCAAAGTGACTGACGCAGTCGTGTCAGCTGTTTTTCCCTGTTTGACCTGATCCGTTGATGGCGCATTAATCCATGGGTGCTTTTGAATATACGGCGCTGGACAAGACCGGGCGTGAGAAAAAGGGCGTCATCGAAGGGGATGCGCCCCGCCAGGTTCGCCAGCAGTTGCGCGAGCAGGGCTTCGTGCCGCTGGAGGTGCAGGAGGTCGCGCAGCGTGAATCGCACGGGCAGAGGTCTTCAGCCGTGTTCAAGCGCGGTATCAGTGCCACCGATCTTGCCCTGATTACGCGACAACTCGCAACACTGGTGCGCGCTGCGCTGCCGCTGGAAGAATGCCTTCGGGCCGTTGCCCAGCAGACTGATCGCTCGCGCCTGAAAAGCATGTTGCTGGCCGTCCGTTCACGCGTCATGGAAGGCCATACACTTGCCACCGGCCTGGGTGACTTCCCGCATATCTTTCCCGAGCTGTATCGCACCACGGTCGAGGCCGGTGAGCAATCCGGACATCTGGAACGCGTGCTCGAGCGGCTTGCCGATTACACCGAGAACCGCCAGCAGATGCGGCAGAAGATACAACTGGCGGTGTTCTACCCGGCGATGCTGACAGTGGTCGCAATCCTGGTAGTCGGCGGGCTCATGGTTTACGTGGTGCCGCAGGTCGTGCAGGTGTTTGACAACATCGGCCAGAATCTTCCACCGCTGACGGTTGGCCTGATCGCGGTGAGTGACTTCATGCGTGACAACGGGTTGTTGATCCTGGTCGTGCTGGTGCTGGTCGGGGTGATGATCCATTACCTGTTACGCAACGAGGATAATCGCCGGCGCTTTCATCGTATGAAATTGACCCTGCCGCTGATTGGTCGTCTTGAGCAGGGCCTGAATACCGGCCGTTTCGCGCGTACCTTCAGTATCCTGACGGCCAGCGGTGTATCGGTGCTCGAGGCCATGCGTATCTCTGCATCGGTCATGTCAAACATTCCCATGCGCGAGGCGGTGGGTGAAGCGGCAGCGCGTGTGCGTGAGGGCGCCGGTATTGCAACGGCACTGGAGAAAAGCGGTTTTTTCCCACCGATGACGGTTCACCTGATTGCCAGTGGCGAGGCGAGTGGCAAGCTTGAAGAGATGCTGGAGCGTTCTGCGATCAACCAGGAACGGGAAATCGAGACCATGATTGCAGCGGTACTTGGCCTGTTCGAGCCGCTGCTGATCCTGGTGATGGGTGGTGTGGTGCTGATTATCGTGCTGGCTATTCTGCTGCCGATCTTCGACCTGAACCAGCTGGTCCAGTAGGCTGGCAAGCCTCTGGTCGAATGAATTCGACCCTACATGACGTCATGTTTCCCTGAAGTGCTGCTGGCCGAGTGAATACGACCCGGTACATGAATTCAACTGGATTGCGGCTTGAGGATGTAGTCGAATGAATTCGACCCTACATGAATCTAACTGGATTGCGGCTTGAGGATGTAGGGCCGAATTCATTCGGCCAGGCCGGAACCAATCGCTTTCCCCTGTAGGGCCGAATTCATTCGGCTAGGCCGGAACCAGTCGCTTTCCCCTGTAGGGCCGAATTCATTCGGCCAGGCCGAAGCTAGTAGCCGTTTGATGCCAGGTCAACGCTACCGGGCAGGGTGGCAATACGTTCAACGCCGGTTTCTATACGGCCATCTGCGTGCAGTTCCAGCCAGCGATAGCCCGGGTTGGCCGTGTCGACTGCGAAGTCATCACTGTTGGGCAGGAACTGGATGCAGGTAGAGGGTGATGACATCAGCTTGATGCCCTTGTACATACCGTCATACGCCTGGTGAACATGTCCCCAGAGGATGCCGCGAACCTGCGGATGCTTGTCAATGATCGTGAAGAAATCTTTCGGGTTGTCAACGGCCATGGTATCCAGCCAGTGACTTCCCATCGGCAGCGGTTGATGATGCAGGCACACCAGCGTATGTCTGTCCGCTGCAGTCTCCAGTTGTTTCTCTAGCAGGTCGAGCGTTTCCCGGGTCAGGTGAGCGCCTTCACTGTCAGCTATTGTTGAATCCAGAAAGATGAAGCGCCAGTTACCCATGTCGACATGATCGGTGTACTTGATGTTGCCGTCACCCAGTGTGTGTTCCAGGGTCTTGCCTTCGTCATGATTTCCCGGCAGGCAGTAGACCGGCAGGGCGAAGCTCTCGAGGTGTGAAAATATGCGGCGGTAGGCAGCAGGTGTGCCATCATGAACAAGATCGCCGGTGGCCAGAATAACGTCTGCCTGTGAATGACTGGCGCGGACATCCGCGATGACGGCATTCAGTGATTGCTCGGTATTCAGGCCCAGCAGGCAGCCGCTACTGTCCGAGAACAGGTGCGTGTCGGTAATCTGCAGTACCTTGATGGTGCGCCCCGATTTTGGATGTTTAGAGATGGTTGTCATAAGTGTTGCTCGTTACCGTGAATACATCAGACATTTGACTGTGTATTTTCTATCTCTCTAACCGGCAGAATTACACCAGCTTCCCTGGATAATACAGATTCCAGAACCCCTGTAAATTGCATATTCACAAAAATCATCTGCCTGCCATGGCCAATAAGATATTGGTGCTGAACGATTTTCTCTATGAGTAGATACTATCGGTATCACCCGGGGAACCTGAAGTGCTGCAGCGGGTGCGCGCAGCAACGCTGCAGCATGATATGCTAGGGATGCTTTCTGCATCGGAACAGGCCAGTTCATGGCGCTGCTGGTGGGGTTGCCGGGGGCACGGAAATGGCCTTGAGACAGGGGTTTATACCGGTTACAGCACACCCTGGCTGGCACGGGCACTGCCGCTGAGCAAGGTTGCTGTTGCCGACGCTGTGTCCTGGTGAGGAAGTGCTGACAGGCCGGGCTAGTTCTACAGCAGCTTGTAAAACACCTTGGAATTGCGCTGGTAGTTGTACAGTGATTTCTTCCGGCCGGGCAAGTCGGCCTTGTCACCGGCAACAAATCCGCGTTCCCTGAACCAGTGAGCCGTGCGTGTCGTGAGTACCACGAGCTTGTTGATGCCGGCAGCTATGGCCCGTGCC
>CAJQNP010000064.1 GCA_905479705.1 uncultured Gammaproteobacteria bacterium | reverse complement strand
GTGCAGGATGGCAAGCAGGTCGCCCTGCTGGTGCCGACGACCCTGCTGGCACAACAGCATTACCAGAACTTCTGCGACCGTTTCTCCGAGTGGCCGGTGCGTATCGAGGTGCTCTCCCGGTTCCGGTCGGGAAAACAGCTGGGTGACGTCCTCGCGGACATGGCCGCCGGCAGGGTTGATATCGTGGTCGGTACCCACAAGCTGCTGCAGCCTTCCGTGAAATTCAAGCAGCTTGGACTGCTGATCGTGGACGAGGAGCATCGCTTCGGTGTGCGCCAGAAAGAGGCCATCAAGCGCTTGCGCGCCGAGGTTGATATCCTGACGCTGACGGCGACTCCGATCCCGCGCACGCTCAATATGTCATTGTCGGGGATGCGTGACCTGTCGATTATCGGGACCCCGCCACCGAATCGCCTGGCCGTGAAGACCTTTGTCTGTGAATGGGACAACGAGACCATCCGCGAGGCCTGCCAGCGTGAAATCAAGCGTGGCGGGCAGGTGTATTTTCTGCACAATGACGTCGCCTCGATCGATCGCATGGCCAGGGAACTGGGCGAGATTGTGCCGGAGGCACACATCGAGATTGCGCACGGACAGATGCGCGAACGCGAGCTTGAACAGGTGATGCTGGATTTTTACCACCGGCGTTTCAACGTGCTGTTGTGCAGCACCATCGTCGAGAGTGGAATCGATGTGCCGACGGCCAATACCATCATCATGAACCGTGCTGACAAGCTCGGGCTGGCGCAGCTGCACCAGTTGCGCGGCCGCGTGGGCCGTTCGCATCACCGTGCCTATGCCTATCTACTGATACCGTCACAACGCGCCATGTCGGCCGATGCGCAGAAACGCCTCGCGGCCATCGAGTCCATGGAAGAACTGGGCGCCGGCTTTACGCTGGCCACGCATGACCTGGAGATCCGCGGTGCGGGCGAACTGCTCGGCGATGACCAGAGTGGCCAGATCCACGAGATCGGCTTTTCCCTGTACACCGATCTGCTGGAGCGGGCCGTGTCAGCCCTCAAGGCAGGCCGTACGCCGGAGCTGGACAAACCGTTACATAGCGGACCGGAAATCGACCTGTCGGTTCCGGCCCTGATCCCGGACGAGTACGTACACGATGTTCACACCCGGCTGGTGCTCTACAAGCGGATCGCCGGCATGCAGACGGATGATCAGCTGCGTGACCTGCAGATCGAGCTGATCGATCGTTTCGGCCTGCTCCCTGAGCCGGTAAAAAACCTGTTCGCGATCGCCTCGCTGAAATTACTTGCCTCTCCCATGGGAATCAGGAAAATCGAGCTCGGCACCGGGGAAGGCCGGATATTGTTTGACCAGGATCCGGAAATTGATACGGATACACTGATAGAGTTGATCCAGTTACAGCCACAAAAGTACCGGCTTGAAGGCGCCACGAAGTTGCGACTCTTTGGTGATTTTCACGATGAAGCAAGCCGCTTTCAGCAGGTTTCAGAGATCCTGAAAAAACTCTCCCTGAATGGAAGGCAATGAAGTGATGATGCGAGCAGATACAGTAAAGCGGATGCCAGTCCTGCCCCGTTCGTCGATATGGCAACTGCTTGCCAGTATCATGATGATGCTCGTTGTCGCGAGCAACCCTGCAGTGGCCGCAGAGGTACAGGTTTACGATGTCGAGGTCATCGTGTTCAGTAATCATGCGTCGGGGGATGACGGTGAACACTGGCCAACCACGATACCGGATGATTTTTACACGCAGGATTTCGTTGCCGAGGGTCAGTACACCGAGCTGCCCGAATCGACATTCCAGTTAAACGGCATTGCCTATGGCCTGAAGCAGTCACGTGGCTACAAGGTGTTGCTGCATACTGCATGGCGACTACCGGCCCGTGATGCCGGTAACGCGATCAGCGTCCCGGTCGAATCGGCCGTCCCTGCCGGGGGCAAGGTCCTGGGCGGCAACATTAAGTTGATCCGGGAACGTTTCCTGCATCTCGATGTGGACCTGATCCTTGCCGCTGCAAATGCGTCTACGGCTGCGTCCTACGCGGGTGAATCGATCGGTTCACCGGTATACGAGCTGCGCGAGAAACGTCGTATCAGGAGGAGCAATACCGTGCATTATTTCGATCACCCGAGGTTTGGTGTGATCGCAACCCTTACACCCCACACCACACAAGAGCAGGCCCGGGCCTTGCTGGAAGCCGAGGCGGAGGCCGAGGAAAGAGAACGGGCCGCGGCCGAGGCTGCGGCTGCCTCGGAAGAACCTCAGCCTGATGACCAGCTGACGCGCTAGCTATCCGCGCTCTTCAGGAGCTTCACCAGGATCGAGCGCACGACGTCCATACCCTTCGCCACGTTGTTGAGGATGCCTTCCATCTCGAGCGGTCCGCTGTGGCGCCCGGCTGCATCGTTTGCCGATACGGCGATCGTGGCATAACACAGACCCAGTTCGCGCGCGATGCTCGCCTCGGGCATGCCGGTCATGCCGACGATGTCGCAACCATCACGTTCCATGCGGTTGATTTCGGCGGCGGTTTCGAGCCGTGGTCCCTGGGTTGCGCCATAGGTCGCCGCGGGGTGTACGTCCACACCCAGGCTTTCGGCAGCCTTGATGAGCGCTGTGCGCAGGCTTGCACAGTAGGGTTCCGTGAAATCGATGTGTACCACCTCATCCAGGTCCTGATCGTAGAGCGTGTGTTCGCGCGAGCGGGTGTAGTCGATAATCTGGTGCGGGATGATAATGTCGGCGGGGTGAATATCCCCGTGAATGCTGCCGACGGCACACACCGAGATGACCCGGTCACAACCCAGCTGCCGCAGTGCCCACAGGTTGGCGCGGTAATTGATGCGGTGCGGCGGAATGGTGTGGGCCGCGCCGTGGCGTGGCAGGAAGACAATACGCACCCCGGCCAGGTGGCCGATGGTGAGTGCGTCAGAGGGGGCGCCATAGGGCGTGTCGAGCGTCTCGGTGCGCTCGATATCGATGCCCTCCAGCTGGTCGAGGCCGCTGCCACCCAGGATTGCAATGCCCGTCACTCGTCACCCCCGCCGCCGAGGGCGAACACACCGTTCAGGTTGCGCAGGTAACCGCGGTAGTCCATGCCGAAACCGAACACGTAGCGGTCCTTTACCTGCAAACCGATATAGTCCGCCCTGATGTCCGTGGCGAGCCGGTCATGTAGCTTCTGTACCAGCACGGCGGTACGCACCTGTGCAACGCCGGCAGCCGTGCAGTAATCAAGGATATTGGTCAGCGTGTGGCCTTCATCAAGGATGTCATCGATCACCAGCACCGTGCGCCCTCGCAGGTCGATCTGCGGTTCACACAGCCAGTGCACGTCTGCCCCGCTGGTTTCACCGCGGTAGCGGGTTGCATGCAGGTAGCCGATCTCCAGCGGGAACTGCAGGCGCGTCAGCAGGTGCCCGGTCGGGATAATGCCGCCGTTCAGGACGCAGAGGACGACGGGCAGTGTGTCGGCGAGGTCAGCGCTGATCGCGGTGGCCATGCGATCGAGTGCCTGTTGAACCGAGGCGGCATCATGCAGGCAATCCGCCTGCGCCTGTATGCTCCTGATTTCAGTGACCGAGAGTGTCATGGGTATCTAGAAACGAAATAAGAAATGGTCGCCAAGGGAATCTCTGATTAATTGTCATTCCGGGTGGAGCGGAGCGGAAACCCGGAATCCAGGGGTTTCTTTACAATGGGTTATGGATTCCCGCTTTCGCGGGAATGACAAGCTTTTGTTTTAATCAGAGCTTCCCGGGTAATTATATAACAGGTGTTACTAGGCGTCGCCGATATCCAGATCCAGCTCGGGCGACTCCTCGTAGCCCTTCACCGCCGCCACGGCCTGGGCCCAGCGCGGGTCCTGGTGCAGTGAGCGTAATGTGGTCGGCTTGCGACCGTGCATGCGCATCATGCGGGTATGGGCAATCGGGTTGCGGTAATCACCCAGCGACTCGGCCACGCAGCCTGCCTGCTCGCGGTTATTGCACACCAGCACCATGTCACAGCCTGCCTCGAGGGCGGTGTGTGCGCGCGCGCTAAAGTCACCGATACAGGCGGCACCCTCCATGCTGAGGTCGTCACTGAAGACCGCGCCGTTAAAACCCAGCTGGCCGCGCAACACGTCGGTAATCCAGTAGTGTGAAAAACTCGCCGGCTTGTCATCCACGTCGGAGTAAACGACGTGGGCCATCATGATGGCGGCCAGTCCTGCATCGATCATGCGCCGGAACGGCACCATGTCCCACAGTGCCATGTCTTCAAACCTGCGTTCATCGACCGGCAGGGCGACGTGTGAGTCGGCCGCGACCGCACCGTGCCCGGGGAAATGCTTGCCGGTAGCCTCCATGCCCGCATCATGCATGCCCGCCTGGTAGGCCAGTGCCAGCTCTGCAACGACCTCGGGGCGTTTATGCAGGGCGCGGTTGCCGATGATGGCCGACACGCCGTAGTCGAGATCCAGTACCGGTGCGAAACTCAGGTCAATACCGACCGCGCGCAGCTCCGAGGCCATCAGCCAGCCACTGACGCGTGCCAGGTGTCCGGCACGGTCACTGTCTGTCTCGTGGATCCTGCCGAGACAGGCAAGCGGCGGCAAGTGGGTGAATTCATCGCGAAGGCGCTGCACACGGCCGCCCTCCTGGTCCACTGCAACCAGCAGATGCGGGTGACGCAGGCGGTGGATGTCGTCGACCAGCGCGGCAACCTGCTCGGCCGAGGCGTAGTTGCGTGCAAACAGGATGACACCACCGACGGCCGGGTGTTGCAGCAGTTCGCGATCCTCGTCGGTCAGTTCCAGGCCGTCCACGTCGGCCATCAATGGACCCAGGGTCATTGTTTGAAGCTCTCCATGTCTATACTTTGTTGCTGGTGCCGCCGAGGCGAATATCCAGTCGGTCGCGCAGCCGGTCTCCCAGCAGGTTGACGGACAATACCACGGCAAACAGGGCGACACCCGGTGCCAGTACCATGTGCGGGGCAACCAGCATGTAACGGGTACCGTCGCGGATCATCGCGCCCCAGGACGCCTCGGGGGGTTGCACACCCAGTCCCAGAAACGACAGCCCGGCCTCTGCGATCACCACGGCCGCGATACCAAAGGTGGCCTCGACGATCAGCGGGGCAGCCATCAGCGGTAGCAAATGTTTGCGCATGATAGCCCATTTGCCGGTGCCCAGCGCCTCGGCCGCCTGCACGTGTTCACGGTGTTTCAGCGACAGGACCTGGGCGCGCGACAGGCGGGCATAACCCACCCAGCCGACGATGGTCAGGGCAATGACCACATTGTCGATGCCCGGCCCCAGCAGCCCGGCCAGGGCAATGGCCAGCAGGATGCCCGGGAAGGCCAGGAACACATCCACCAGCAACACCGTCAGGCGGTCCCACCAGCCACCGTGGTAGGCACTCGCGGTACCCAGCAGCGTGCCTGCCAGCAGCGACAGCCCGACAACCCAGAACGAGACCAGGAACGAGGTGCGCGCACCGACTATCATGCGGTCGAGGATGTCGCGTCCCAGGTCATCGTGGCCGAGCACGGCATCGCTTGCCGGTCCGCTCAGAATCGCCTCCAGCTGAATCTCGTCCGGTGTCAACGGCAGGTAACTTGCGCCGATAGACAGTGCCGCCCACAACAGCAGCAGGGCACCCGGGATGATGCCGGTCAGCCAGTTGCGCATCACGGCCCGCCTCCCAGCCGCACGCGCGGGTCGATCCACGCATAGGCGAGGTCCGTCAGCAGGTTCACGCAGACATAGGTCACGCTGATCAGCAAGACGCAGGCCTGCACGACGGGATAATCGCGCGACTGGATCGACTCGATGGTCAGCAGCCCGACACCGGGCCATGAAAAGACCGTCTCCGTGATGACGGCACCGGCCAGCAAGGCGCCGAGCTGCAGACCCAGCAGCGTGATGACCGGCAACAGTGCGTTACGCAGGCCGTGGTGCACAATCACGCGGGTCGGCGGCAGGCCCTTGGCCCTGGCCGTGCGCATGTAGTC
>CAJQNP010000063.1 GCA_905479705.1 uncultured Gammaproteobacteria bacterium | reverse complement strand
TCGATCCAGGCCGTCATCGACACGGTCGGACAGCTGAACCGCGCCGACAAGAGCGGCAAGACGCGGGTGCGCATTCATACCGTGGGTTTCCCAGTGCTGTTTGATTTCAGCAGCGGCCTGTCCGCCAACGTGGTGCGCTATGCGGCGTTGATGCGCAAACTGGCAGAAACCAACAATGGCAGCTTTGTCGGGCTCAACAGTGTCAGGTAAATGGGGTCTCAGGTTTGTTAGCTTGCTGCAAATATTAAGGTACTGTAGGGTCGAATTTATTCGACCGTTGGCATTTAATCGTATCCGGTGATGCAATGACTGACTGCCGGCCGAATGAATTCGGCCCTACAACGAAATACAGGGCCGGCATCGCCGTGAGTAACCAGTAAGCCGGAAATGTCACCATGCCCAGGCAGGCAAAGGCAGAATACAATATCGTTCAGGCTACTGTAGGGTCGAATTCATTCGACCGTTGGCACTGCCGGCCGAATGAATTCGGCCCTACAATGGAAACAAGACCGGCAGCGCCGTGAGTAACCAATTAACATGGGAATGTCACCATGCCCAGGCAGGCAAAGGCAGAGTACAATATTGTTCAGGCTACTGTAGGGTCGAATTCATTCGACCGATGACACTGTCGGCCGAATGAATTCGGCCCTACAACGAAATACAGGGCCGTCATCGCCGTGAGTAACCAATAACCCGGAAAAGTCACCATGCCCAGGCAGGCAAAGGCGGAATATAATATAGTTCAGGCTACTGTAGGGTCGAATTCATTCGACCGATGACACTGCCGGCCGAATGAATTCGGCCCTACAATGGAAACAAGACCGGCAGCGCCGTGAGTAACCAGTAAGCCGGAAAGGTCACCATGCCCAGGCAGGCAAAGGCAGAGTACAATATCGTTCAGGCTACTGTAGGGTCGAATTCATTCGACCGATGACACTGCCGGTCGAATGAATTCGGCCCTACAACGAAATACAGGGCCGTCATCGCCGTGAGTAACCAATAACCCGGAAAGGTCACCATGCCCAGACAAGCAAAGGCGGAATACAATTTCTATCACGAGTCGCCAGAGACGAGTGAATTCCATCGAGATGTCATTGCCGGACTCAACCGGCAGCCGCGAACTATCCCGCCAAAGTACTTTTACGACCATGCAGGCTCAATGCTCTTCGAGGCGATCTGCGAACAGCCCGAGTATTACCCGACGCGTACCGAGGCCGCCTTACTGAAACAGTATGCCGTAGAGATTGCCGCCGAGGCCGGCAACGGCTGTTATCTCATTGAGCCGGGCAGTGGCAGCTGCGAGAAGGTACGCCACCTGCTGGAGGCCATGCGGCCGGCTGCCTACGTGCCACTGGACATCTCCTGTGAACACCTCGACCGCGCGGCGGCCGGTGTTGCCTGTGATCATCCCTGGCTGGACGTGCACGCCGTGTGTGCGGATATCACCGAGGAAGTCGCCCTGCCGTTCGTCCCCGAACACGCCCCGGCAGTGATGTTTTACCCGGGTTCAAGTATCGGCAACTTTGATCCGGTTGATGCGTGTGAATTTCTGAAATGCCTTGCCCAGGCAGCGGGCAGGGGGAGCGGCCTGCTGATCGGGGTAGACCTGAAGAAGTCGCCGGCCATTCTTGATGCGGCCTACAATGACAGCAAGGGTGTTACCGCGGAATTCAACCAGAACCTGTTGCGTCGCATCAACCGCGAACTGGCCGGGGACTTCAATATTGACGCCTTTGCGCACCACGCGTTCTACAACACGGCCAGGGGGCGCATCGAGATGCACCTGATCAGTGAATGCAAGCAGAGCGTCAGGATTGACGGCCACAGGTTCGAGTTCAATGACGGCGACTCGATTCATACCGAAAATTCCTACAAGTATACCGTCGAGGAGTTTCAGGCGCTGGCCCGTTCCGCCGGATTTTCACCGCGCCGGGTATGGACTGATGCCGCCTCGCTGTTCAGCCTGCATTTCCTGCGCGCAGACTGAGTCCAGACCTGCCGGTTCCCTCGCTTCACGCTTGTGTGCAGGTCATCTGCCGTTTATGGCCGTTGGTCGTGATGCCCCTTGTGACCCGGAACTAACAGCAGCATCTCCTGTCTTGAAGGTCAGTAACCGCTTGTTGATATAATCACTGCCAGCAAACTGGCTGCAGGAGGACTGCGTGACAACAATGGAGAGGGTAATGCACACAGAAAGCAGTGCCGGTAGCGCGGTCAATGCCGCCTTTAACCAGCTGCGTGTCGAACTGGAACAATGCATTATCGGTCAGCAGACGCTGGTCGAGCATCTGCTGATTGCGCTACTGGCCGACGGACATTTACTGGTCGAGGGTGCGCCGGGCCTTGCCAAGACGACGGCCATCAAGGAACTCGCCCTGCGTGTCGAGGGCGATTTTCATCGCGTGCAGTTCACCCCGGACCTGTTGCCCGGCGACCTGACCGGTACCGAGATGTACCGGCCGCAGACCGGCGAGTTCGAATTTCAACGCGGTCCCATCTTTCACAACCTGGTGCTTGCCGATGAAATCAACCGTGCCCCGGCCAAGGTACAGTCCGCCTTGCTGGAGGCCATGGGTGAGCGACAGATCTCGGTCGGGCTGAAAACCTATTCCCTGCCACGCCTGTTTCTGGTCATGGCGACGCAAAACCCGATCGAACAGGAAGGCACCTACGCCTTGCCCGAGGCCCAGCTGGACCGTTTCCTGATGCACGTGCGGGTCGGCTATCCCGATGTCAGCGCGGAACGCCGGATACTTGATCTGAACCGCGCGCAGGCACGGGCACAGGCCAGCCACCAGGCCGGTCCGGCAGTGCTGCTGACACAGGAGCAGATCTTCAGCGCGCAGCAGGAGGTGCTGGCGTTACACATGGCGACATCGGTCGAGGAATACCTCATCCAGATTCTGCTGGCATCGCGGGATGCCTCTCCCTACGGCGAGGACCTGGTGCACTGGATAAGCTATGGCGCCAGTCCACGCGGCACCATCGCCCTGGATCGTTGTGCGCGTGCCCACGCCTGGCTGGCGGGTCGTGATTTCGTCTCACCGGAAGACATCCAGGCCGTGGTCCATGATGTCTTGCGTCACCGTATTCTCCTGTCGTTCGAGGCAGAAGCGGAAGGGCTCAGCTCTGATGATGTGATTCGTGAACTCATCAGGCGGGTACCGGTCGCCTGATCAGTAATGCCGTTATCCAAGCTGTTCACCCCGCGAACTGCCAGGCAGCGCTCAACGGCCAACGACTCCCGACAGTTACCGGGCGTGGTCCATGTCAGCAGTGACGAGCTGGTGCGCTACCGCCTGCAGGCGCGCGAACTCAAGCTGAGCAGCCGGTTGCCGGCGCGCAGCACCATCACCGGCGGCCATGCCTCGCGATTTCGCGGGCGCGGCATGGATTACCTGGAATCACGCGACTACCAGCCCGGCGATGACATTCGCAGCATGGACTGGCGCGTCACCGCGCGTACCAACCGCGCCCATGTAAAGCTCTACCAGGAAGAACGCGAGCGACCGGTGGTGGTGATGGTCGACCTGGGGCCCGGCATGTTCTTCGCAACACAGGGTGCCTTCAAGTCGGTGATCGCCGCGCGCGCCGCCGCCCTGATCGGCTGGGCGGCGATACAGCACGGTGATCGTATCGGTGCGCTGTTCTTTAACGGTGTTCACCACGAGTTGCGGCCACTGGGTGGCCAGCGCGGTGTGATGCGCCTGATCAGGCAGCTGGTCGTTGCAACCGACCCTGCGGCCGCCCTCGCAAGTCCCGGGCTTGATGCACACAACAGTCAGCTCAACGAGGCCCTGTTGCGACTGCACCGTGTCGCCCGGCCAGGCAGCCTGGTGTATATCCTCAGTGACTTCTATGCCATGGACACCGATACCCGGCGTCACCTGCAACGCCTGCGCCAGCATAACGATGTCGTCGCCTGCCAGATTGTCGATGCGCTCGAACTCGCAGCGCCGCCCGCCGGACGCTATGCCGTGACCGACGGCGCGGCGACCGGCCTGCTTGATACCCGTTCCGGCAAACGGCGTCAGGCCTACGATGACTATTTCAGCGGCCATCACCAGGCCGTGCGCAAGCTGATGCGCCAGTGTGCCGTGCCACTGCGGCGCATCACGACGACAGCTGACGTGCTCCAGGCGCTGCGATTCCCTGACCGGTCACCGCCCCGTGAGCGTGCTTCAAGGGCAAGGGCCGAGGCATGAATCCCCTGGCAGCCCCGGCGCTTGACCTGCGCGACATCCATGCGGCGGCAGCGCCGTCCATCTGGCCACCTGCACCGGGCTGGTGGCTGCTTGCCGTGCTGCTGCTGGTCGTGCTGCTCCTGGCCGGTCGGTGGCTTGCCGGGCGTATCCGGCGACGCCGCTACACAAGGCAGATACTGGATGAATTAAATCAGCTAAGTGACTGTTATACAGATGAGACTATCACCGAATTTATCAGCGCCCAGTCAACCCTGATGCGCCGTATTGCGCTGAGTCGCTATACCCGGGAGCGGGTTGCCTCACTGACCGGCAGTGACTGGCTGCGTTTTCTCGACGAGACCGGTGGGGGTGGCGAATTTGCACAAGGCGTCGGTCGCGTTCTGGAGGAAGGACCCTACCGGCCACACAGCACTGATATCCCCGCCGAAGAATTGCTGGCACTGACGCGGCGCTGGGTGATGCAAAACATCGAGGTGGCCACATGAACATCGAGTTCGCCTCGCCCTGGCTGCTGGCCGCGTTGCCATTGCCGATACTGGTCGCCTGGTTGCTGCCAGCGGCGGCAGACACGGCAGGCGCTGCCTTGCGCCTGCCGTTTTACAACGCCCTGCATGCCTCCATGGGCGAGGGGCGTGGCAGCCGTTCACGCTGGCGCCTGTTGTTGGCCTCACTGGCATGGTGTTGCCTGGTGCTTGCCGCGGCCCGTCCACAGGTACTCGGCGATCCCGTGCAGTTACCCGTCAGCGGTCGCGACCTGCTGCTCGCCGTGGATATCTCCGGCAGCATGGAGACCGCGGACATGTTGCTGGGCAAGCAGGTGGCCACGCGCCTTGCCGCGGTGAAATACGTGGCCGGTGATTTTATCCAGCGACGCGAAGGCGACCGCCTCGGGCTCATCCTGTTTGGCGACCAGGCCTACCTGCAGACGCCGCTGACCTTTGACCGCAACACGGCCAGTATCCAGCTCGACGAGGCAGCCATCGGGCTGGCCGGACAGCGCACCGCAATCGGTGACGCCATTGGCCTGGCCGTCAAGCGCCTGCGTGACCAGCCACAGGAAAACCGTGTGCTGATATTACTGACCGACGGCGAGAACACCGCGGGGACAGTGGATCCGCAAAAGGCCGCCGACATTGCAGCCAGTAGCGCTGTACGTATCTACACCATCGGTGTCGGTGCCGATGAACGCGTGGTATCGGGTTTCTTTGGCAAGCGCCGGGTCGCCAACAGCGAACTCGACGAACCCGCGCTGATCGCCATTGCCGAGAAGACCGGTGGACAGTATTTCCGGGCGCGCGACATTGCCGGCCTGGAGGCGATCTACCGCTTGCTCGACGAGCTTGAACCGGTCAGCGCGGACGAGGAAGTATTCCGGCCCGTGCATGAACTGTACATGTGGCCGCTGGCCACGGCCCTGTTTTTCTGCCTGTTGCTGGGGCTGCTTGCCAGTGGCCTGCTGCAACGCTGGCGTTACCCGCTGCGGGGCGGGGAGGCTGACCATGTCTGAGACATTCCATTTCCAGGCGCCCGAGTGGTTCTGGTTGCTGATCCCGCTGCTGTTGATCCTGTGGTTGTTACGCAGGTCACGCGAGCAGTCCAGTGCCTGGCACAAGGTCTGTGATGCGCGCCTGTTGCCGTACCTGCTGGATGCACAGCACAGCAGGGCCTCAACCCTGCCGGCAGGGTTGCTGCTGGCCGGCGGGCTGTTGGCCGTCATCGCACTGGCGGACCCGGTGTGGGAACAGCGCGAACAACCGGTGTATCGCAACGAGGCCGCACGTGTCATCGTGCTCGACCTGTCGAACTCCATGCTCAGCCCCGACATGAAACCCTCGCGGGTGATGCAGGCACGCTACAAGGTGGCGGATATCCTCAAGCAGGACCTTGACGGGCAAACCGGGCTGGTTGCCTTTGCCGGTGACGCCTTTGCGGTTGCGCCACTGACCCGTGACACCGATACCATCCAGGCCTTGCTGAGTCCGCTGCAGCCGTCACTGATGCCGGTGCAGGGCAGTCGTGTTGACCTTGGCCTGCACAAGGCAGCAGAACTGTTGCAGCAGGCAGGACTGCCCCGCGGTGACATCGTGCTGGTGACGGACGGTATCGATGGCGAGCGCGCTGTTGTTACCGCGCGGCAGGTCGCTGCGCAAGGCTATCGCGTGTCGGTGCTGGCCGTCGGTACCGATGCCGGCGCACCGATTCCGTATGGACGCGGCGGCTTTCTGCGAGATTCACTCGGCGAAATCGTTATGCCGGCACTGGACCAGTCAGCGTTGCGCGATCTGGCCGCGGTTGGTGGCGGTGAGTA
>CAJQNP010000062.1 GCA_905479705.1 uncultured Gammaproteobacteria bacterium | reverse complement strand
CCAGAGCATGGGTGCTGTACTTGTCTCGTCGATCGGGATCTACAAGGCCATGGGTGGCGGCTGGGTGGAACTCGCCGAGGCGGTGGCCAACGAGACCGACTATGCACCGGAGCGCGAACAGAACGAGAGCTTTAACTGGGGCATGAAGCGCACCCAACCCACCGCAGCCGAAAAGGCTGAATGAATTCGGCCCTACAATGAGGGCACCCCCCCGACACCCGTACCAACACCCTGTAGGGTCGAATTTATTCGACCGGGGCGCCATATGCATGCCCCCGTCATTCCCGCGCAGGCGGGACAAGAGCGCATAGCGCGTTGAACGACCGAAGGGCGGCCCGCAGGGTGAGCGAAGCGAATAATCCAGTAGCCGCCAGTAGTGTAGCCCGGATGAAGTAAAACGTAATCCGGGAGGACTCCCCGGATTCCACTACGCTACATCCGGGCTACTGGTTGTAGGGCCGAATTCATTCGGCCAGGAGACTCACTGCTGTGCAAACTCCAGCGTCGCCACGCCCCCCAGTGCCTCGTGTATCTCGGACATGGGTATATCGTCACCGTGTAGCGGGTAGTCCCAGGTCTGGCACACCATCTTGATGACGTTCGACTGCTTTGCCGAGTCCAGGTAAATCGTGCGGTAAAAACGCATGGTACTGGGGCGGTTAACCCATTCGCGAGAGACTTCCGCACGACGCACCGTGAAGGTATCCGCTGTCACCACCCCCGGTCCCAGCTTGCGCAGCTCCAGCTCGCAACCCACGGCCCAGTTATCCAGCGCCGGCACGACCCGGCCATGCTGAATGTCTACGTGGGCCTTGCCCTCCGGGTAATTCAGATCCTGGTGCAGGACCAGCCTGGAGCCGGCGGGAATCGAGTAGTAGGGCGAGTTGACATCCTGGGTGCGCGCCATCGGGTTGCATGCGCTCGCGACCAGGACAATAGCCGGCACAACAACCAGCGCAAGCCGGTACAGGTAACCGCGTGAAAATAACATCATATCCAGACTCCTTTTGCTGGAGCGCGACAATCTCCGTATCGCTGCGCTACACTGACGATAAGTCCAATTATAACGCAGCCTGCAAAACATGCCCTGGAGAACATCCATGTCACGCCGCCACCTGTTTAGCCGAACCCGTCGAATCGCCATGCAGTCCATCGGTCTGCTGGGCGGCCTGGTTGCCGCACGCCAGGTACAGGCAAGCCACACGGACACGCACTTTGATGAGGTTGCAAAGCATCGCATCGTCTACCAGTGCAACAATTCCGACATCGACTACCTGGAACATATCCTGTTTTCAGTGGGTGAGCTGCTGCGCAAGTACAGTGATGATGTCGAAATCGTCGTCGCCGCCTTTGGACCCGGTCTGCACCTGTTAGCGCGGCGCCCCAAGCGGATTATCCCGATGGAGCTGCAGCAACGCGTAGCATCACTCGCCGAGTACGGTGTAGCCTTTCACGCCTGCGGCAATACCATGAAGTCACTGAACTGGACCGAGCAGGACCTGGTGCCGTTTGCCCGTGTCGTCCCCATCGGGGTCGACGACATCATGTTGTTACAGGAACAGGGATTCGCCTACCTGAGCTGGTAGCAGCGCCGGTCGAATAAATTCGACCCTACAGGGTGGCGACCGGGACAGGCGGGGCTGGCGATCACAGGGCCAAATTCATTCAGCCGTGTGCACCGCGGTCGACGTGGAGTGGTTTCCGATGAAATGTCGCCCCGGTCGAATAAATTCGACCCTACAGGGTGTTGGTACGGGTGTCGGGGGGTGCCCTCATTGTAGGGCCGAATTCATTCGGCCATCACGACGATGAGCGTTTCGCGGAACCGCTCGCGTACAACGCGGCAATCTCGTCGGCAAAGGCCTCCATTACCCGTGCACGCTTGACCTTGAGGGTCGGTGTCAACAGACCGTTATCCACGGTCCACGGTTCCAGCGTCACGATCACCCGGCGGATCTTCGCATAGCCCGGAAAGTCCTTCAGGTGCTTCTTGATCTCCTTGAGCAGGTAATTATGCAGCTTTTCGTTCTGCAGACTGGCAGGGTCTTTCGGATCCAGTGAAAAGCGTCCTGCCAGGGCCGGCCACTGTTCCGCACCCATGACCGCGATGGCGGACAGGAAGGATTCGCCCTCGCCGATCACCATGACCTGCTCGATGGCCTGCACCAGGCTGATAGCCAGTTCCATGTCCATTGGCGGCACCTTCTCGCCATTGGATAACACCAGGATATCCTTGATACGCCCCGTGATGTAGATGTGATTTTTCTCGATGCGCACCTGGTCACCGGTATGCAGCCAGCCATCGGAATCGATCACCTCGGCCGTCGCGGCGTGGTTGTTCCAGTAACCCTTCATCATGCCCGGCGTCTTCACCAGCAATTCATCACTGTCGCCGATGCGTGTCTTTACACCGGTCAGGGGAATGCCAACACTGCCCGGCTCGTTGTCATCCGGTACGTTGACGCTGAGCACCGGGCTGGTCTCGGTCAGGCCGTAGCCCTGCAGGATCGGCACGCCCAGGCCAATAAAGATCTTTGCCACCGATTTCGACAGCGGCGCACCGCCACTCACCGACAGGCGCAGACGCCCGCCGAGTTTTTCGCTGACCTTCGAGGCGACCAGCTTGTTCAGTAACGGCCATAACAACAGGCGTGGTCGCCAGCCGGCGCGTTTCTGCTGATATTCAAAACGGTGCCAGCCGATATCGGTGGTCAGGTTAAACAAGGCACGTTTGAAACCCGACTGTTTCTCTATCTGGCCCTGGATACGACCAAACACGCGTTCGAAGATTCGCGGCACGGCAATCAGTACCGTGGGACGGATATTCTTCAGGTCTTCCGCAAGCTGCATGACGGAACGTGCGTAGGCCACGGCAGAGCCGGACATCACCGGCAGGTAATAGCCGGCGGTGCGCTCCAGCGTGTGCGACAGTGGCAGAAAAGACAGGAACAGGTCTTCTTCAAAGACATCGATCATGGTCAGGCCGGCATGTGCGATCGACAGCATATTGTAGTGCGACAGCATCACGCCCTTGGGACGGCCGGTCGTGCCGGAGGTGTAGACGATCGAGGCCAGTGCATGCGGATCACCGTCGCGTTTCTGCAGGGCTGGCGCACTGTCCGGCAACCAGTCGGATACACAACGGACACGTTCGTCCTGCAGTGCCTCCGCCGTGTCAGACCGTGAACCGTCCAGTATCAGGACCCGCTGCAGGTCTTCCTGCCCGGCCAGCGCCGGCCCGATGCGTTTCCACACCGCGGCATCCTGCACCAGCAGCACGCGCACCGCCGAGTCGGTCATGATGTAGGCGATGTTGTCGGGGCGGTCGTCGGTGTACAGCGGAACGATCACCAGGCCGCAGGCCAGCGCGGCCTGGTCAAAGAAGACCCACTCCTTGCTGTTGCGCAGGTGCACAGCAACGCGCTCACCGGGTAGCAGCGCCTCGTCCGCCAGCGCCGCCTGCCAGCGCGCAATCTGCTCACCGACCTCGGCCCAGCTGGTATCAAGCCACTGCTTGCTGGCGGCATCGTAGCTGCGGTAGGCCGTATTGTCCGGCGTGCGCTTGATGCGCTGACGCATCAGGCCATCAAGTGTCCCTGCATTTTCAGCGGAAATTATGTCTTCGGTCGGTTCTGTCATCGGCTGGCTGATCTTCGGAATGTCACCGAAGGCTCCCTGATTACGGTAGAATATTCCCTCATAATGCTGACCCGCAGTGATTATCCATGCACATTATTCTGAATGGCGACCGCCGCGAATTCCCGGACAGCCTGAGCGCCAGTCAGCTGCTGGACGACCTTGGCCTGACCGGCAAACGCCTCGCCCTGGAAGTCAATCGCGAGATCGTGCCGCGCAGCACCTTTGACAGTCATATTATCCAGCCCGGCGACCACATAGAAATCGTGCACGCCATTGGCGGCGGCTAGCCGCCTGCCAGCATTCCCTTTTACCAAGTATCAAAGAGCTTATCGTCTATGTCTACTGTTATGCACCCGACACCTGCCGTCAGCGATGACCCACTGGTCATCGCCGGCGTTGAATACCGCTCGCGCCTGCTGGTCGGTACCGGTAAGTACAAGGATATGGCCGAGACCCGCGCGGCCACCGAGGCCAGCGGCGCCGAGATCGTCACCGTTGCCATCCGCCGCACCAACATTGGCCAGAATGCCGATGAACCCAGCCTGCTGGAGGTACTGCCGCCATCGGAGTACACCCTGCTGCCCAACACGGCCGGCTGCTACACGGCGGAGGATGCCGTGCGCACCTGCCGCCTGGCACGTGAACTGCTCGACGGCCATGACCTGGTCAAACTCGAGGTACTGGGCGATGAAAAGACCCTGTTCCCGGACATCATGCAGACACTGCAGGCGACCGGGGAACTGGTAAAGGACGGCTTCAAGATCATGGTGTATACCAATGACGACCCGATTATCGCCAAACGCTTTGAGGAGCTGGGCTGCGTGGCCGTGATGCCGCTGGCAGCACCGATCGGTTCCGGCCTCGGTATCCGCAACCCGTATAACATCATGACCATCGTCGAGAACGCCACGGTACCCATCCTGGTCGATGCCGGCGTCGGCACGGCCTCCGATGCGGCCCTGGCCATGGAACTGGGTTGTGACGGTGTCCTGATGAACACGGCGATTGCCGGCGCACAGGATCCGGTGCTGATGGCCTCGGCCATGAAGAAGGGCATCGAGGCCGGTCGCGAGGCGTACCGTGCCGGGCGTATCCCGCGCAAACGCTTTGCCAGCGCCTCCTCGCCGATTGACGGGACGTTTTTCTAGAGGATTCTCGTTGTTACCGGGGTTGGCCGAATGAATTCGGCCCTACAGGCATCACGCACCCACCCCTTCGGGTAGGGCCGAATTCATTCGGCCAGAAACACCGTAATCAACCGCTCAACCCTTCGGGCACTATCGTGTTCAATCGAGCGGCGGCGCCGCAATCCCCCCGTTCATCCCTTCGGGTAGGGCCGAATTCATTCGGCCAGGCGTGGCTCGCGACCGGCTAGTCGACGGCCGGCCCGGCAACGTGCCGCAGGTGCACATCCCGCTGTGGATAAGGGATGGTGATGCCGGCCTCCTTGAAGCCGCGCCAGATGGCCAGGTTGATATCGGAACGCACGTTGCCCACACCTTCCTGCGGATCGAGCAACCAGACACGCAACTCCAATTCAATGCCACTGTCGGCAAATTTCAACAGGCGGACGGCAGGCTCCGGGTCCTTCAGTACACGGCTGTTGGCCGTAGCGGCGGCCTCCATGATCGCCATGGCCTGCTCGGGATCATCCGCATAACTGATCTGCACCGGGATCTTTACACGCACGTGCCGGTCGCTGTAGCTCCAGTTGATGACATCCGTCGTCACCAGGTTCTCGTTGGGAATCAGCGTCTCCACACCGTCGCGGTTGCGCACCACGATATAGCGCGCACGCAGTTCCCTGACCCAGCCATAGGTATTGCCAATACTGATGACGTCACCCGGTCGTATCGAGCGATCACCGAGCAGGATAAAACCACTGATAAAGTTACTGACGATCTTCTGCAGGCCGAAACCGATACCGACACCGAGCGCACCACCAAACACCGTGAGTGTTGCCAGGTTCAGGCCGGCCTCGCTCATGGCCAGCAGGAAGGCCACGGTCAGCAGCGCGACCTTGACCGCCTTGGCAATTCCGACGCGCAGGCTGACGCTGATCGTCCTGGCATTCTTCAGGCGCTGCTCGATGAGCCCCGACAGCCACAGCGCCAGTAACACATACAATCCACACAACACCACCAGCTTGACCGCCATCAGCAGCGAGAAGCGGCTCTCGCCCACCGTGATGGCTATCTGCTCGAGAAACGCCTCGACGCCCGGCAACCAGTCGAGGATATACAGCGCGACCAGCACCCAGATCGTGGTACTGATGATCTTTTCCCAGGCCTTCAGTGTTGGCCCCGGCGCGATACCGACCCGCAGCGCATAGACAACCAGCCTCACCGTGGCCAGCGCCACCAGCAGCCTGGCAATGACATCGAGCAGGGGTGTCGTATAGCCGTAGTGCGCGATGGCCAGGCGCACCAGGCTGACTGCCAGCAACAGCAACAGCGGCATGGCAAGCCGCTGGGCAAACTTCAGCGACAGCGTGTTAAAGGCCCCCAGCTGCGCCTCCTCCAGGCGACGCTCGAACCCCTTCTGCATGAAGCGATGCACAACCAGGGCAACCACCACGGCTGCCAGCAGAATCGAAAACTGGGTCAGCAGGACCGCCGCACTGCGGCTGCCCAGTTCAGTGATTATTCCCGCGACTGTTGTCCCGAATAGTTCCATTGCATAATCCGCCCTGACATCCAGACTGAACAATGCCGGCCATCATACCCAGAATGTATCGAAACCCGCCAATTTACCGCAGCGCCTGCCATGAGCTCGCCTGACGAACCGCGGCCACTGCGTCGCATTCGCTCCTTTGTACGCCGCGAGGGGCGCATCACGCCCGGGCAGCAGCGTGCCCTGCAGGAATGCTGGCCGCGCTACGGGCTGGAGGCCGATGCACGGCTGGACCTGGCACAGGTATTTGGCCGCGACGCACCCCGTACACTCGAGATCGGTTTCGGTAACGGCGCCTCGCTGGCAACCATGGCGGCACAACAGCCGCAACATGACTTTATCGGTATCGAGGTACACCGTCCCGGCGTCGGGCACCTGCTGCAACTGATCGAGGAACAGGGGCTGGGCAACCTGCGCCTCATGCGCGAGGATGCCGTGCAGGTACTGCAACACTGTATCGCGGACGACAGCCTCGACCGGGTGCTGCTGTTCTTTCCTGACCCGTGGCACAAGAAACGCCATCACAAGCGCCGCATCGTGCAGCCGGATTTCATTGAACTGCTGGCAAGCAAGATCCGCCACGGCGGCCGACTGCATATGGCGACCGACTGGGAAGACTATGCGCAGCACATGGTGGAGGTCATGTCCGGGTCAACGGCCTTTCGAAACTGCGCCGCAAGCGGAGCGTTTGTGCCGCGTCCTGAATACCGACCGGTCACGAAGTTCGAACAGCGTGGCCAGCGACTCGGGCACGGGGTGTGGGATCTGCTCTACGAAAGGGTATAACCAGGCAGAGGCAGGAAAATTATTCGCGCCTGCAAGGCGCTCCTGCAGGCCGCCTTTACCTTATGCGTTAGTTAGTTTCGGGGAAACGCGCGCCGGTCGCGGACACCGTCCGCTCCTACAGGCGTAAAAACCGGCTATAACATAGTCGTAGGAGCGCATCGCATGCGCGACCTTACACCGCTACCGCTGTGTGCACAGCAGCAGCCAGTCGCCACGATTGAGCTAGCCCTCTGCCTCGGCCAGCCTCGGCACGCGCAGCGGACAGGTCTCGGCATGGTTGTCACCCAGCTTGTCCCAGGCGTAGTTAAATGCCTGGGTACGCAGTGCAAACACGTGCTCCCGACCCAGCCTTTCCATCAGGCCGGTACGCTCGAAGGTATCCCACAGCTGTTTCTTGGCACGCGCGATCAGCAGCTCGATACCTGCTTCATCCAGGCGTTGCGCGAGGTGCCCCAGCATCTCCTCGCCGGTGGCATCGATCTCGTTGATGCCCTCGGCATCGATGATGACGAATCTCAGATCCGGCTTCAGGGCGACGCGCTCGAGTATCTTGTCCTCAAAATAACCGGTATTGGCGAAATACAGGGAACCGTCAAAGCGTATCAGCGAAATGTTGCGACAGGTTTCCAGCTTGCGCACTTCGGCATCACGCAGGGTACCGTCCGGGTCACGCGACAGCACGGCCACACGCGGCGCCATCGAACGGTACAGGAACAGCATCAGCGACAACAACACACCGACCATGATGCCCTTGTCGAGGTGCGGTGCCCAGATAATCGTCAGCACAAAGGTCGCAATGGAAACCGTGGCGTCATGGCGCTGCACCTTCCAGGCATGCTTGATGGGCTCGATCTTCACCAGGTTGATGACGGCCATGATGATAACGGCAGCCAGTGTGGCCTGCGGCAGGTGGAATAACAGCGGCGTCAGCCACAACAGGGTGATACCAACCACCACACCGGTGACCACGGCAGAGAATCCGGTACGTGCACCGGCACTGATGTTAACTGCCGAGCGCGAGAACGAACCGGACACGGCGTAGCCGTGCGAGAAACTGGAGGCAAGATTACTCAGCCCCTGGCCAACGAGTTCCTGGTTGGCATCCAGGCGCTGGCGCGTCTTGGCTGCCATCGCCTTGGCAATGGAAATAGCCTCCATGAAGCCAATAATAGCAATGGCCACGGTCACACTGAGCAGCTGCCCCATGGTCTGGAAATCGAGAGACGGTACACTCATCGGGGGCAGGCCCGTGGGGATGCTGCCGACCACGGCACCCCCCATATCCTTGAAGCCGACCAGCCACGAGATCAATGTGGTGACAACCACTGCAGTCAGCACGTTCGGCGCCCGCGGCGTCCAGCGCTTCATCGCGATCATGATACTGAGCGCAACAATGGCCATCAGCATGGTTTCCATGTGCGTGCTGTTAAAGGACTCGACGATGGTATTGAAAACCGTTTCGTAGGTGTGCTCGGCCTTCTCCACGGAGACACCGAACAGCTTGCCCAGCTGCGAGGTACCGATAATGATGGCTGCCGCATTGGTAAAACCGATTACAACCGGGTGTGACAGGAAGTTCACCAGCACGCCCAGGCGCAGCAGTCCCAGTGCGATCTGGAAGACACCGACCATCAGGGCCAGCATGATGGCGTAGGCAAGATAGAGTTCCGGGTTGGCACCAGCGATCGGTTCCAGCGCAGAGGCCGTCATCAGGGATACAACGGCGACCGGACCGGTGGCCAGCTGACGAGATGAACCGAACAGCGCGGCTATGATGCCAGGCAGGAATGACGCGTACAGGCCGTAGTATGGCGGCAGGCCGGCAAGCTGTGCATATGCCATTGATTGCGGTATCAGTACCAGTGCGACAGTAATACCTGCAACCAGGTCAGCACGCAGGACCTCCGCCTTTTTCAGTTCGCCGACCCAGCACAGGAACGGAAAAATACGACTCTTCAGGTCGTCACATTTATCACCCATTCGATTTCCCTGATCTTGACCAGCAGCCACCAGGACGTGACCGCAAATGTGAGCTCCCCATTGTATTCCAAAAACCTGCCGGGTGGGATAAAGAAGCTGTATGCATCCATTACCTGCGCCTGTTGCCCGGCGGCACGTTTCCCGAACAGCCAAAGATACAGCATGCATGGCCCAGGTCATTGATATAAATCAACTAATACATTCAAACAGGGAGGAGGCGCAGTCCATGCTTGAGTCCGGACACCCAAAAATGGTTCAATACGCGGCCCCGGTTATGCCCGAGGACCCGGCAACGCGGATTTGCAGCTGGCCGGAATCAGGTCGCTGATCTGCCACGAATCTTAATTAACCCGAAGTACATCAGGGTCGAGGAGCTTTTCATGTCCAAAAAACATCCAATAATAGCCGTCACCGGTTCATCCGGCGCTGGCACCACCACGGTCAAGCAGGCGTTTGAGCACATCTTTCTGCGTGAGGGCGTCAATCCCGTTGTGATCGAGGGCGACAGCTATCACAAGTTTGACCGCGCCGCCATGAAGGTTGCCATGCAGGAGGCCGAGCAGGCCGGTAATCACAGCTTCAGCCACTTCGGACCGGATGCGAACCTGTTCGACAAGCTGGAGGAGACCTTCAAGAGCTACGGCGACACCGGTTCATGCCAGCGTCGCTACTACCTGCACAGCGATGAAGAGGCCGAACCCTACAGCCAGAAGCCCGGTGAATTCACCCAGTGGGAAACCGTTGGCGAAGGTACCGACCTGCTGTTTTACGAGGGCCTGCACGGCGGCATCGCCACCGACGATAGCGATGTCTCGAAATTCGTCGACCTGCTTATCGGTGTTGTCCCGATCGTCAACCTCGAGTGGATTCAGAAGATCTTTCGTGACTGCGAGCAGCGCGGCTACTCCACCGAGGCCGTGACCGACACCATCCTGCGCCGCATGCCTGACTACGTGCACTACATCACGCCGCAGTTCTCGCGCACCGACATCAACTTCCAGCGCGTACCGACCGTTGACACCTCCAACCCGTTCATTGCGCGCGACATCCCGACGCCGGACGAGAGTTTCGTGGTCATCCGCTTCCGTGATCCGAACAAGCTGGATATCGATTTCTCCTACCTGCTGAACATGCTGGATGACTCCTTCATGTCACGCCGCAACACGATCGTCGTGCCTGCCGGCAAGATGGGCTTCGCCATGGAAATCATCCTCGCCCCCATCATCGAGCGCGTCCTCAGCGACCGCAGCGACTAGCACGTAACCACTTGTCGGGGCAGGATTTTTCCTGCCCCGCAGCCCCTTCCAGACTGCCCTGCCCGGGTACGCATACCCTTGCATACGGGCAATCCTCTTCTATACTTTCTGGCAACATCCACTGCTGCCGAACGGGGGCATGCGATCAGCTACCCGCCCCGGGCCTGGTCATATCCACACAGCATCATGTCCATCATCGAGCACTACCTGAAGTCCTGTCGCGAACTGACACGTTGCTGTTCGCAGAATGGCTGGATCGATAGCGAATCGCTGCGCTACAGCATCCTCATCGAGACGGGCAATGAACTGGTCGTAAAAGTGGAATTCGATGAACTGCTGATGGATGGAACCGGTAACTGCAGCAGGCGGCTGCCCTGTTCCGGTCAGGTTCACCTGTTGCTTGACCGGGTCGGCCGCATCATACGCGCCGAGGTACTCTAGTACTGCGGACCGCAACGCGGGCCCTCAGAAGGTCACATAACCCTCCTGGACCAGTTGTTCGACCTCGTCCGGGCCAACGGGGACCTGTTCGATAAATGCCGGGATGTCATCGCGCTCGACCCCGCGCAGCCCCATCATGGACTGGCAGATCTTCACGTCAACCACGTCAAAGGCATCGAGACGCGCCGCCTGATCGACAATGTCCTTGTACTTGTCATAGTTCTTGATGGAAAAGAACTCCACCTCGGGTCCGTGCAGTATCAGCACGATACTGTCATCCACGCCCTGCGCCTGCGGGCGCATGGCAAGCTGCTCTGCCCGGTCAAACAGCACCCTGAGGCCCTCGATGGTGTGCACACTGATATCGAGGACGGCCCGGACCCGGGTATCCTGTTCATCTGCCTGTGTATCAGGTTCATCGACAGGTTCTTCGGCCACGTCGGCAGCACCCGGTTGCGGCGAGGACTCGGGCTGTTGCAAGGCGGCGGGTTGCAGCAGATAGTAGCCGGCAAGCAGCAACGCGGCCGCGATCACGATGATGTAAAGGTACTTGATCGACACTGCACTCACCCTGTGCTTAATCTGCAACGACTGCCATTCTAACCTGCGCACAGTAGCCGCGTAAGCATCGATCAGCTGCAGAATTCAGGTAGAATGTCGGGCACCATGAACAGCAGGAATGCACAGACAACGCGACACAACCGGCAGATCGCCGCGTGGCTGTTTGTTTGTTGCCTGATGGTCTACGGCATGGTGATACTCGGTGGCGTCACCCGTCTCACCGGCTCTGGACTGTCGATGGTCGAGTGGGATCCGATCTTCGGCATCGTCCCGCCACTCGATGCCGCCAGCTGGGACGAGACCTTTCGACTCTACCAGCAGTCACCGGAATACCAGAAGATCAATGTCGGCATGGACCTGGCCGGGTTCAAGCGCATCTACTGGTTCGAGTATTCCCACCGGGTGCTGGGGCGCACCATCGGCATGGTCTTTCTGCTTCCCTTCCTGTTCTTCCTGGCCAAGGGCTGGATACAGCGCCCACTGATACCAAAACTGGTGGCGATGTTCGTTCTCGGTGGTCTGCAGGGCGTGCTGGGCTGGTACATGGTCAAGAGTGGGCTGGTCGATAATCCACACGTCAGCCAGTACCGCCTGACCGCGCACCTCGGACTGGCCATCGTGATCTACGCCTACATGCTCTATGTGGCCTTCGGATTGTGGTTCGGCGAACAACGCGCAACGCTACCGGGCTGGCTGC
>CAJQNP010000061.1 GCA_905479705.1 uncultured Gammaproteobacteria bacterium | reverse complement strand
TGGAACCCGCCGGCGGCCTATCCGCCCGAACCGGTCAAGGCCGAGGATCGTGTCGGCTATTCACCCGAGATCGAGGCCGGGCGTTACGACGTGGACGATGTAATCAAGCCGATCTATGAAGAAGCCAGTGAGGCAGTTGGCCGGAAGTTTGAGTATCCCGCGAACTAGACACGCGCAACCTGAAAAGCCGATAGAAACGGACCGGGAAAACACTGGTGCACTTTCCCGGCCGTTCATTGCTGTCATAACGAATCACCGCTGCGAGTAGCTATCCTGGCCAGTCGTGCCGGGAGGTCAAGTTATCCTGCAGCCCGGGCGTCCACCGGGGTCCCGCGAATGACCGCTTCCACAATCGGGCACTAAAACCAGGCTGTCGTGTTCAGCAGGATGCTTGCGGGATTCGTCGCTGTGTGGGTCATGCCCCTTTCCGCAGTCGGCTGACCAGGGATACTCCTGCCCGCTGCAAGCATACGTCGGTCAGAATGGAGGGCATTAATACCTCGCCGGGCTGCTGTTGATAAAGACTGAGTGTGTGTCTTCTGAGGCAATGACCTGGTGTGGGGTTACCGGGGTCGACCAAATGGCCATGCCCATAACCGCCACAAGACAGCACCCTCCAGCCGGGTACTGGCCTCAACCTGAAGGAAGGTGACTGCTGTTACAGCCGCTCCGGTAAATGCTTGCGAATCTCAACGGCATCATACTGCCCGAGATTTTTTTCAATCTCCGAGATTTTCAAGCCGGATACAGTCCCCAGTTTCCCTCTCAGTAATCCCAGCAGAGGCGGACCGGCTACCAGCAGCAGGCGGTCACAGTGCCCCGCATTGTGTGCATGCTCTACATGGTCGGCGACCTGTTTGGCAAAACGGATTGTTTCCTGCCTGTCAGGCTCGACGGGTGATCCCATGGCATGACGTCCCTGGCCCTTACTGTCAAAACTGCGGCCGGGACGGTCAGAGGCCAGGGTCTGTTCCCGATCACGGGCCTCCGGATGTTCCAGTACGGCCTCGTCTTGCAACGCGCCGCGCGGGTCCGCAACGGTAAAAATCCGTGCCTTGCTCTTGTCGGCGACCAAAACCCAATTTCTTGACATGATGCCTCCCGCTGAAAAGCCGCTGCATGTATGAAAACTATCCTGTCATGCTTAGTATAGTCCCTGTCAGCAGATCCCCGTTTGCCGCAGATCATTTTTACCGGCTTTTCAGTGGGCTGCGAAAACACGTCGCGGTTGGCACAGGCATGGTGCCGGGGATGAGGCTATGGCCAACTTGCGGCTATTCACTTAAGATCGGTCTGTGCTTTATAAAAAAGGTGGTAACAGGTATGAGACCAATTCTCACTGTTGAATTCCATGCAAAGGACGGTGACATGGAATTTGAAGAAGAAAACGTGGCATTGCATAGCCCCGAGGAGCTCTTCGAGTTCGTTGCGCCCGGCGGTGGCTGCGATACGATTCCGGATGAGGTGGGTGAAATCAGGATGGTTTTTCTGCCCCCCGAGCATCCAAATATGCAAAATCCGATTGCCGATCTTCCCGCGACCCTGCAACTCGGCATGGTGATTTTCAGTGGCCCGTTGGCGGAGATCAGGGATACTGCGGCACAGATCCTCGACAGGGCGGGGCGCGGTGAGCTATCCAGTGCCTTTCTTACGGTCATTGGTATGGCCCCGTAATTAGCGGCCAGGTTCGGACCCTGTCAATTTTCGTTAAATACCCGACTGAATTCCGCCACCACCGGCCGTTAGCTTACTGGAGGGTTTCCGAGTGATGAAGTTTATTGGCAGGAATATCCTCACAGGGCTGGTGGCCATTCTGCCGGTCTTTTTGACGCTCTACCTGCTGTACTGGTTTGCGGTCACAGCAGAGACAGCACTGGGCAAAATGATTCGGGTTGTCCTCCCCGATGACCTCTACTGGCCCGGTATGGGACTGGCCGCCACGCTGCTGGCCGTGTTCCTGCTGGGCCTGCTGATGCATGCCTACGTATTCCGGCGCCTGTTCGCCAGGGCCGAGCAGTTGCTGTACCACATGCCGCTGATCAAGACCGTGTACAGTGCCATTCGCGACTTTTTTAATTATTTCTCGCCAACCAGCAAGCGGGAATTCGAGCAGGTCGTGTCGGTGAGTATCGGTGATACCGGTATGCAGGTGATTGGCTTTGTTACCCAGGCCGTCTCGGAACAACTGCCGGAAGACTTCAGGGGCGAGGACAGTATCCTGGTTTATCTGCCATTGAGCTACATGATCGGCGGATATGCCGTGCTGATGCCGCGTAGCGCGGTGCGGCCACTGAATATGAACATGGAGGAGGCGATGCGCTTCACGCTGACCGCCGGGGTGACCGGTTCAGCCGCGCGCGCACGCAAGGGCGACAAATAATGACCGCCGGGCAGGGTGGTGACCCGGGAACCTTGCCAGGTACTCCTGTCCACGAACACCGTTAACGGCCTGCCACCCGTGAAGCAGGCTCTGCGCTGGCGCGGCCTGTTCGCGCCTGTACCCGATCAAGCGCCGGGCATAAACAAGGCGCTCCTACAAGTGTTGATCAGCGCGTAGGAGCGCATCGCATGCGCGATCTTGCAGCCGTGTCGCGGATACGATCCGCTCCTACAGGCTCAACCAGCGGCCGGTCATGTTTCACGGACGTCTCTTTTGTGTAGGAGCGCCTTGCAGGCGCGATCGTGCCGACCGTGTCGCGGAATCCGCTCCTGCAGGTTCAACCAGCGGCCCGTCATGTTTCCACGGACCTCTCTATTGTGTAGGAGCGCCTTGCAGGCGCGATCGTGCCGACCGTGTCGCGGATACGATCCGCTCCTACAGGTTCAACCAGCGGCCGGTCATGTTTCACGGACGTCTCTATTGTCGTAGGAGCGCCTTGCAGGCGCGATCGTGCCGACCGTGTCGCGGATACGATCCGCTCCTACAGGCTCAACCAGCGGCCGGTCATGTTTCACGGACGTCTCTATTGGCGTAGGAGCGCCTTGTTTATGCCCGGCGCTTGATCGGGTACAGGCGCGAACAAAACCCTGGTGCCCGGTTATTCCTGCCAGCCCAGCACGTCCCGCACGATCGACCAGCGCGGGCTTTTATCGACAGCGCCCTGTCCCAGTATCCAGTAGTCATAGGCGCGCTGGATGGCGCCTTCATTGGTGGTAAACAGCACCCACTGGTCGACGAGCCGGGCGAGTTCGCCGGCATCGACGGCCATGGCAAAGGCCG